>CAILUH010000218.1 GCA_903837335.1 uncultured beta proteobacterium
CCTGGAGCATCGCCAGCACAAAAATAGCCATCAACATCGTTTAAGCTTAAGCCTGCATCTAATAGCGCGCCACGGGCTACTTCAGCATGTAATTGCGCCACCGTATGATGGGGCGCTACTCGCAGCGGGTGCTCATAAATTCCGGCAATACAGGCATTTGATTTGGCTGACATTCATGATTCCTAAAGCATATATTAAAGCATGCTGACTTTGAAGCCTTGATTTAATTGTATTTATTCAAGCGTGATTTTCGATTGCGCAATTAGCTTCCGCCAGCGTTCGACTTCACTCGTAATAAATCGTGCAAACTGTTCCGGAGTTCCCGGCATTGGGTCAGCCCCTTGCGCAATTAATTTATCTTTAAATTTAGGATCAGCCAAAATCAGTTGTAACTCTTTATTCAAACGGTTGCGAATCTCTACTGGTAACCCTGCTGGACCCACTAAGCCATACCATGTGCCCATGTCATACCCAGGTACACCAGCCTCTGCAATGGTCGGAATATTCGGTGCGGCAGCAGAGCGCTTAGCGGTGGTTACGCCTAAGGCCCGCAAATTTCCAGCTTTCACTTGGGGTAATGCACTGGGTAAGTTAGGAAAAGCCATATCTACTTGTCCGGAAATAATATCAGCCATTGCACTGCCCGTCCCTTTATAGGGAATGTGGACTAGATCAATATTGGCCATTTTCATGAAAAGCTCAGCCGATAAATGGACTGAGGTGCCATTACCGCTAGAAGCAAAAGTCAGTTTGCCTGGGCTGGCTTTGGCTGCGGCAATTAGCTCACCCACTGTCTTATAAGGCGAACTCATCGGTACCACGAACATATTAGGTGCTGAAAAAACACTACCAATTGCCGTAAAGTCTTTAATCGGATCGTAATTGAGATTCTTATATAGCGAAGCATTGACTGCTTGGCCAATCGAAGGAAAATATAAAACATAGCCATCAGGTGCTGAACGCGCGACCAATTCAGCAGCGATATTGCCATTGGCTCCCGCACGGTTTTCGACAATGACCGATTGCCCTAAGCGAGACGACAAACTTTCTGCCAAGGAACGGCCCACTGAATCAGCTGCTCCACCAGGTGAAAAACCAACAATTAGGCGAATCGTTTTAGAGGGATAGGTCGTGCTATCTGCTGCAGCGAAGGCTGTAGCACTCAATAAAAAAAATAAGGTAGCGATTCTTTTAGCAAGGATGCATATAAAACGATTTTCAAGTGTCATGATGTAATCTGCTGCGTTATTCTGCACTGCATCAGCTTAATTCTTTTTGCCATTTTGTATCTCTACTCCACTCAGTTCACGCAACTGCTTAAAGCTTAAACCGTCCACCCAATCGAGTGCAACAAGCCCACTTGGGGTAACTAAAATTGTTGCTAAATCGGTATAAATACAATCAACCACAGCTAGCCCTGTAATAGGATAGGTACAAGTTTTAACAATTTTAGATATGCCGGATTTTGTCAGATGCTCCATCATCACAAATAATTTTTTTGCCCCTAAAGCTAAATCCATCGCACCACCAACTGCTGGAATGGCCTTAGGATCGCCAGTACGCCAATTCGCTAAATCACCTGCTACTGAAACCTGAAAGCCCCCGAGGACACAAATATCAATATGTCCCCCGCGAATCATCGCGAAAGAATCAGCATGATGAAATAGCGATGCACCAGGTAACATCGTTACAGGTTGTTTGCCCGCATTCACAACTTCATGATCTATTTGGTCGCCAACTGCTAAAGGCCCCATACCTAGCAAGCCATTCTCGCTATGCAAAATAATTTCTCGATCGGGTGGTAAATAATTGGAAATAGTCATTGGCTGACCAATACCTAAGTTCACCGTTGCGCCATCGGGTATGTCTTCGACGATACGTTGAGCAATCTCTGCAGTACTACGCTTTTTAAGTTGACTTAGATCCATGCTAAGACCCACCTTGAATTTATTCTGAGCGTCATTATTTATCCCCTCCATCAATACAGACCACGCGCTTCACAAAAATACCGGGGGTAATAATCGTCTCAGGATTTAACTCTCCTAATTCCACTAGCCGATTTACTTGGGCAATCGTGCACGTTGCAGCAGTAGCCATGACAGGGCCAAAATTTCGGCCCGTACCGTGATACGTTAAATTCCCCCAGCGATCGCCTAGGTCGGCTTTAATTAACGCGAAATCGGCTTGAATGGCCATTTCTAAGATTTGCTGAACACCATTGATCGCTTTAATCTCTTTGCCGACTGCAAGCTCAGTGCCATAAGCAGTGGGGGTAAAAAAAGCCCCAATACCTGCGCCACCTGCACGGATTCGCTCGGCTAGGGTGCCTTGCGGCACTAATTCCAATTCAATTTTTCCTGCGCGAAACAAATCATCAAATGCCCCTGATTCAGGTTGGCGGGGAAAAGAACAAATCATTTTGCGCACTCGACCCCCAGAAATTAATTTGGCAATACCCAAGCCCGCATTGCCAGCATTGTTACTCACAATAGTCAGGTCTTTGGCGCCTTGTTCGAGTAAGGCATCTAAAAGTTGAAATGGTAGGCCTGCGCCCCCAAATCCTGAAACAAGAATGGTAGCGCCATCAAATATATTGCTGACTGCTTCATTTATATTGGCAACGATTTTTTGGATCACCCTTGCTCCCCATTTTTATACATGGACATAGCTTATTCCTTTTTTTCTATCCGTATAATCCCACAATTATGTAGTTGATAATTGTTCTCATTTAGAATTTCTCCTGACGCAACAACGCTATTTCAGCTTTAACAAAGGAGAAATGATGGCGGTAAGGGACCAATTTAATGCATTGCACCCAAGAAAGTGTCTATTTATGGGTCTGCTTGTGCTGAGTAGTTTAGTAAACGCAGGTGAAGGCTTATTTGGGTGGATTTATACCCTCGATTTACAGCCCAAAGGCAGCCTTGAATTTGAGCAACGACTCCAACTCACTTCAGGTCAGGCTAATGGTAAATACGATTTTTGGTATTCGCGTTCTGAGCTTGAATACGGCCTAAGGGATGATATTCAAGTTGCAGCTTATCTCAACGCCTATTCAGTTGACGCTGCACAAAATTATATTAATCCAGAGGTTTGCAGTGCTCCTTCATGTACCTCTGGTTATGGCGTGCCAGATAGCGCCAATGAATTCGATGGCTATAGAAAAATGGGTTTAGACGGAGGTTCGCTAGAAGGTATTTGGCGTATTACTAACCCAGTTACCGAGCCCATTGGCATCGGTATTTATTTGGAGCCTACTTTAGGTAAATTAAAAAATGCTTTCGAGTCGCGCCTGTTAGTCCAATCTAATTTTATTGATGATCGATTAATTTTGGCAGGTAATCTCGTCTTAGAAAATGAGCAACTGAAATCGACTGGCGCAACCATTCCAGAATCCCTGATTGATATTTTGCTGGGCGCTAGTTATCGTTTTGCCCCAAAATGGTCTGGTGGCATCGAGTATCGTTATCACACCGACTACAACAGTTATTTTTGGCAAAACCAAGTACAAACCGCCAACTTTATTGGCCCTAATTTGCACTATGCCGATCAGCATTGGTGGGCAACGCTCGCGTGGCGCTACCAACTAGATGGGCAATGCATGGGCGAAGGTACTGCTGAGTGTTCGGGAGGTAATGTCTGGGATAGCCATGGCAAAAATGAAATAATCGCCAAAATTGGTTTTCCTTTCGGCTAAAAAACCAGATGCTTTGGAAACCGAGTTCAATTGTATTTTTAGCGGGAGCTAGTGCTATCAGTAGCTCTTGCCTCGCCCATGCCAGGATCTATATTTCCGTAGACCAGGCGCAAAAAATATTATTTCCGGGTAGCCAATTTACTTTGCAGCCAACATTAATTGATCAAGCCTTACAGGCTAGCTTGAAAAAAGTCTCCGGTGTTCATTACCCCTTTCGGGGTGAGTATATATGGCGCGATCAAGCCGGTAACTACCTCGTCATTGATGAAGTCGTAGGTAAACATGAAATGATTCGCTACGCCGTTGGTATTGCTGCTGCTGGCACGATTCAAGGGATTGAAATTTTAGAATATCGTGAATCCTACGGCTATGAGGTGGCTGAGCAGCAGTGGCGTCAACAATTTGTTGGTAAAACCGCGCATGATCCACTCAAACTGAATCGCGATATCCAAAATATATCTGGGGCCACCCTTTCAAGCAAGCACATTACCGATGGTGTTAAACGGGTCATGCACTTTTATCAAGTTGCCTTAAAGAACGCCAAGTAAATGCAGGTAAATCAATGGCGCAGCTTAATGCGTTGCAAACCATTACTTGGTACCTATGTGGAAATCACTGCACATACCGATGGTGACTATCCATTAGCGTACCGGGATCTTACATATTGCATTGAAAAGGCCTTCTCTACTATTCAAGATCTGCACCATAGATTTAATTTCTACGCTGAAAATAGTGAGTTATCTCATCTGAACCGTTTGGCGCATTTGGGTCCATTGGCAATTTCACCCCAATTAAAAGCAATTTTATTGATTGCCAGCGAAATGCATTGCCACTCAGAAGGATTATTTAATTGTGGTATTGGTCAGTGCACTCTGAGGCTAGCAAAAGATCAGGTTCGCTTTGGGGATCTAGCCGACCTACAATTTCTAGCGGACGATCATGTCTATGCAATCCGCCCTTTATGTCTCAATCTCGGCGGCATAGCCAAAGGTTATGCGGTTGATTGTGCAGTAGACATACTACTTAAACAGGGTGTAGCCGCAGGATGCGTTAATGCTGGTGGAGATCTGCGCGTATTTGGGCATCAAACTCAAAAAATTCATCTGCGTATGCCACATCAATGTCACACCCTCATCGAGTTGGGCGTATTACAAAATGGGGCAGTTGCTAGCTCAGCCAATTATTTTTATAGCCCTACTTCTACCGCCAACTTAGGTCAGAGAATCATTCATCCTCAACAACAGTTACCTAGCAACTCTCCGCACTCGTACTCGGTCATTGCGCCTCAATGTGTACATGCTGATGCCTTAACTAAAGTTTTGGCCCTTTCACAGCAAATTGTTCATCCTTGCTTTGAGCGTTATGGCGCTAAACCATTTATTTTTTATCACGACGCAAATGACATCACTAACGCCACCCTCAAGAAGATCCGGCACTAAGGTCATGCCAACTTGGCAAAGGTACCTCAGTTATCCGAGCTTTTGTATTTGTATGGGTAGCGGTCTTCTCTACCTCGTTATTCAAGAATGGGCCAATGAGTTCAATTTTTTAGTCAATCGCTGGATATTGGTGATGCATGGCGTATCTGCGATGGTTATCGCCATCATTTTCGGTGCTGCACTTCCCATCCATATCCGTATTGGACTGCATTTAAATAAAAATATTCTCAGCGGCCTTAGCCTTACCGCTGTCTTACTCGTTTTAATGATCTCAGGGCAATTACTGTATTACGGCAGTGGTGATAGCCGTGAATGGATTATTACGGCGCATTGGGTGGTCGGCGTTTTAAGCATTACCATCGCCTACTGTCATATTGTGCTGCGATCAGACCGAAAAATGGCCCTCTTTAAGCAGGCGGATGATCCTCGGGATTAATATCAAGCGCAATGAGAAAGCGTGACACCATATTATAGGCAGCGATTACGCTCACTAATTCAACTACTGCAGTATTGCCCAAGGCTTTTTGTAAATGATTCATTACGGATTTATCCACCACAATATTGCGCGTCATTTGCAAAGTGAGATTGACTGTATCAAGTTCCACCGCATTAAAGCGCTCTTGTGGAAATGTAGGCTCACCAATATGCCGTAGTGCCTCGACTTGCTCTGCAGTTCCGCCGGCCTTACGAAATGGTGGAGCATGATGAAAAAATTCATACTCAGCGCCATTCAAAACTGCTACACCACACATCGCTAGTTCACGTAGCTTTGGATCAAGCGATAAATTCTCCCGAATTTCGCCAATAAATGCGTTCCAACCCCGTGCTACTGGAATGCTGTGCAATAGCATGCGATCTAAATTAATGAACTGTCCACCACGACGTTTACGAATTGCCGCTACTAATTCGGCTGGCTCTGCTAAATCAAGGGGTTGATAGTCAATGCAGCGAGGTGACATAAGCTAACTTTCTACTTAAAAGGATCAGAAGGGTCGATTGATTAAATTACGGTGCATCTTTGATGCCATTTTCGATCACAAACTTACCCCATAGCGCAATCTGTTTACCAATCCAATCTTTAGTGGCTTCGGGTCCGCCAGACACAATATCAATACCTTGAGCGCGCAATTTATCAGCGACTGCCGGGCTTTTCAGCGCTTTAGTAATAGCTTGATTCATTGCATTCACAATCGCGGGTGGCGTTTTGGCCGGTGCCAATACCGCCCACCAAGCAGGCGCATTAAATCCAGGGAAGCCACTTTCTGCAATCGTGGGGACTTTCGGTAATTCGGCGGTACGTTTCGTAGTAGTCACTGCCAAAGGAATAACGCCGCCACTATCGATATGCGGCTTGACTAAGAACACCGAACCTATCGCGAGGGGAACTTGTCCACCCAGAATATCTTGCATCAAAGGTCCGCCGCCCCGATAAGGCACATGAACCCAATCAAAGCCAGCAGTTTTAGCCAAACGCGCAATCGCTAAGTGCCCTAAGCTACCCACACCAATTGAGCCATAGCTAAATTTTTTCTTGGCTTTCGATTCTTCCACTAATTGCTGAAAAGTTTTAATGCCTGAGTTTTTACTAGCCACTAAGACCATAGCTGAAGTACCGATTAAAGTAACCGGTGCAATATCAGTGATCGTGTCATAGGGCAATTTATCTTTGATACTTGGATTTACGCCATGGGTATCAAAAACAACCGCAAAGGTATATCCATCAGGGTCTGAACGCACCATCGCGCCAGTACCAATTACGCCCGAAGCGCCACCAATATTTTCCACGATCACATTTTGTTTGAGTTCGGCCTGAATCGCTGGCGCCAAAATACGGGCTACTTGGTCAACCGACCCTCCCGGAGGAAAAACTGCAATTAAGCGTACCGGTTTTTGCGTCGGCCAAGATCCTAAGCCAGCAGCATTAGGTCTAGTCTGCCCATAGGCGTTAAGTCCTAATAAACTGGCTGCAAGGCCAAAAATAAAGCTCAAAAGGTAAGTTTTTGATTTGCTTCGGTAGCTCATGCTGATCTCCTAAATACGGCGTTTTGAGGTTCTTTTTACGCTTTGTTTGCTGCTTCTGGTGGCTCGATATTTCCAGTGGGATGCCTAGTTTAACCCTCCTCCGTGCTCTAGCGCAGGCAGTCCTCCAGAAGTGCAGCCATCTTGTTTGATAATAGGGTATGCCTCCTATCTTAAATATTGCCAGCTATCAATTTGTTGAGATTGAAAATCCCAGCGAATTACGCCAAAGCGCTTTGACTGAATGTAATCGCCTCCAATTGAAAGGCACGATTTTGCTTGCGCCTGAGGGTATTAATTTATTTTTAGCTGGCGCTGAAAATGCAGTGCGTACCTTTCTTGCTTGGTTACGTAACGACCCACGTTTTGCGCAAATGGAAGCCAAAGAAAGTTGGTCTGAGGCACAGCCCTTTAGTCGCATGCTAATCAAAATTAAAGCCGAAATTATTCGCATGAATCATCCTACTATTCAACCTAAAAAAGGTCGCGCGCAATTTATTTCCCCCAAGCAATTATGTGCATGGTTAGATCGTGGCACCGATGATCTGGGTCGGCCGGTAGTCATGCTCGATACCCGTAATGCTTTTGAGATCGAATACGGCACCTTTGCAAATGCCTTGAACTTGCAAATTGATAAATTCAGCGACTTTCCCGCCGCCATTCAGCCGCACTTCGCTGAATTGCAAGATAAAACTATTGTCAGTTTTTGTACTGGCGGCATTCGCTGTGAAAAGTCTGGCTTATATCTACGTGAACTAGGTGCCCAACACAGCTATCAATTAGAGGGTGGCATCTTGAAGTATTTTGAAGAAGTCGGTGCAAATCATTATCAGGGTACCTGTTTTGTTTTCGATGACCGTGAAGCCCTCGAGCCCAGCCTTGAAACCATCGGCCTGGATCAGTCGATCCGCAAAAACCCGAGTAAAATAGAGGATTGATTATTAGAGCAATCTCTAATAATCATCAATGCCTTAAGAATTAGCGCTAGTAATACTATTAAAATAATAAGCATCCGATTGAGGGATAAATTGATGAACAAATTGACTAATCGGCTTGCGCCGATTTTTTTATCCATACAAATAGGTGTGCTGGGCTGTTTTACTTTAGGTTGGTCCCTGACTGGACTAGCGCAGCCCGCCCCCTACCCCAATAAATCCATTCGCTTATTAGCGCCAGTAGCTGCCGGTGGTGGCCTTGATAAAATTGCCCGCACTGTTGCAGAGCGTTTAGGGCATGCCTTAGGACAAACCATCATTGTAGAAAATCTCACTGGTGGAGGCGGCATTATTGCCTCGCAAGCTACTGCTAAAGCTACTCCTGATGGCTATACCCTCATGATTGGGTATGTCGGCACCCACGGAACTAACCCCGCAATACGTAAGCTACCTTATGATGCAATTAAAGATTTCACGCCAATTGGCATGATTGGTGCAACACCAAATGTGCTCGTCTTAAATATGGCGCTACCCGTCAAAAATGTCAAAGAATTTATTGCCTATGCTAAAAAAAATCCTGCTAAATTAAGTTATGGCTCATCTGGTCCTGGAACGCTCACACATTTATCCATGGAACAATTTAAAAATGAGTCGGGTATTTTTTTAGTGCACATTCCCTACCGCGGTATTGCACCTGCCTTTACTGATTTAATGGGCGGGCAAACCCAAGCGATGTTCCCCGCGCTTTTTGCCGCGCTGCCCTATATTGAAACCGATAAAATTCGTCCGCTTGCTGTAACCGGGCCAAACCGTAATCCAGCTATTCCTAATGTACCCACTTTCAAAGAGCTCGGTTACCCAGGCTTTGATGGCCAGCAATGGTATGGCATTGTGGGGCCCGCCAAAATGCCCGAAGCGCTTGTCAGTAAATTAAATACGGAATTGAACAAGGTTTTAAGTAATCCCGACTTTGCGGCCAAGTTAACCAGCGAAGCATTGGTCGTCATGCCCATGTCGCCCAGCCAATTTGGACGTTATATGGCGGACGATATCGCCCGCTGGACTAAAGTTGTCAAAGACCGAAAAATCGAAATCGAATAATCCACAGGAATCTAGTATGTCAAAAATCATTCAAGCCGCAGCCGATCTTAATGCCCCACCCGTTACCCAAATTCTGGCTGATTTTGTCGCCCAACATCCTAGTCGTGGCTGGACTCCTGAAGTCGAACATGAGGCGCATCGCACTTTTTTAAACTGGCTCGGCTGTGCGATTGGCGCAGCTCAACACGAAAGCGTCGCCACTTCTTTGGCAGCGATTCAAGAATTTCAACCTGCTCCCCAAGCTACTATTCTAGGTCGCAAAGAACGTGTTGATATGGCAGGAGCAGCGCTAATTAATGGAATTAGTTCGCATACGTTTGACTTTGATGACACCCATTTAAAAACGGTAATTCATCCTGCCGGTCCGGTAGCTTCTGCTATTTTGGCGCTAGGCGAACATATTAATACCAATGGGCGCAAGCTGATTGATGCGCTGGTTTTAGGAATTGATGTGGAATGTCGAATTGGTAATTGCATGTATCCTGATCACTACCATCGTGGTTGGCACATCACGAGCTCAACTGGCATGTTAGGCGCAGCCGCAGCGAGTGCTCGCTTAATGGGCCTCAATGCCCAGCAAACTGCTATGGCACTAGGCATTGCTGCTTCGCAACCCATTGGCATGCGCGAACAATTTGGCACCATGACCAAACCGTTTCACCCCGGTGGAGCTGCGCGCGCAGGGCAACTCTCAGCCTTACTTGCAAAACATGGCTTTACTGCTAGCAGCAAAGCGCTTGAGGCTGGTCGGGGTTATGTCCAGACCGTTTCAACGAAAGCCGATTGGTCTGAAATTGAGCGGGGTCTAGGCAAGGTATTTGAAATTTCCCTTAACACCTATAAACCCTTTGCATGCGGAATTGTGATTCATCCGAGCATCGATGCCTGTGTGCAACTCAAGGCACAAGGTGTGAAGCCAGAGGATGTAGAGCGCATTGAATTAAAAGTGCATCCCTTGGTCTTAGAGCTTACCGGCAAGAAAACCCCACAGCTCGGTCTCGAAGGTAAATTTAGTGTCTATCATGGTTGCGCAGTTGGACTCATTTTTGGTCAAGCTGCTGAAAGTGAATATGCTGATGACATCGTTACCCGTGCCGATGTCGTAGCTTTGCGCGATAAAGTGCATGCCACCATCGATGCTACGATCAATGAGGCCGCTGTAGACGTTACTGCTTTCTTAAAAAATGGCCAACAAGTGCATGTATTTGTTGGGCATGCAATTGGTTCCGTTGAAAATCCTATGAGCGATGCTCAACTCGAAGCTAAATTTACTAGTTTGACCGAGCCAATTATTGGCAAAGAAAAAACCCAGCAATTGATTGCTGCGTTGTGGAGTCTAGGTAAAGCACCCGATTTAAACACCATCTTGCGCTTAAGTATTCCCGCGTAATGCTAGACCAAACATGCAGATGAAAACGCGCCCTAATATCGTCATTCTTGGCGACTATGAACAAGCCATTCGCCGATTCTCAAATTGGGATGCCCTCGAACAACGTGCAAATCTCAGCTTCCATCATCAACCGCTGCGCGATGAGGCGCTCTTTGAGGTCATTAAAGATGCTGATGCAATTGCGATTGTGCGTGACCGTGCACCCTTAAATAAAGACCTCCTCAACCGCTTAAATAAACTCAAATTTTTGATGTTTACTGGCGAACGTAATGGCACTCTCGAAGCTGCTGCGCTAGTCGAGCGCAATATTCCCATGGCTTGCTCACCTGGTGGACCATCTAAAGAAACCACGACGGAATTAACTTGGACTTTAATTTTGGGCGCCGCCAAGCGTCTGCTGGAACAAAATCAGTTAATGGCGCAAGGCGGCTGGCGGGATCCACTATCGGTATTGCCGATGCTCAGTGGTGAGCGCCTCGGTATTATTGGTTTAGGTGCAATTGGCAGTCGGGTGGCTCGCGTCGGGAAAGCCTTTGGAATGGAGCTTGTAACCTGGAGTCCAAATATGAATGGAGCGCGCGCGGCAGCTGAAGATGCAAAATCTGTCAGTCTTGATGAGCTCCTCAGTACAGCCAAAGTTGTTAGCCTCCATTTAGTCGCATCACCTGCGACCAAGGGTTTAATTAATGCAGAAAAATTAGCGCTGATGCGTACCGATGCCATTCTTGTAAACACGTCGCGCTCCAGCTTAATTCAAATGCAAGCCTTACCTGCAGCTCTAGCCGCAGGTCATCCTGGTCAAGCAGCCATTGATGTATTTGATCTTGAGCCCTTACCTGCAGACGATCTTTTGCGTAAAACCCCGAACTTATTAGTTACCCCCCACTTAGGATTTATTGCCGAACCTATATTTGCCGCTTTTGCCGACGGCATCACGCAAACCTTAATGGCATGGCTCGATAACAAACCCCTACCGCATCCATTTAAGCCTTAACTTGAAATCAGTCAGCCCCAAACAACTATTTATTGGCTTTACCAAAATTGGCTTATCGGGCTTTGGGGGCGTTCTTCCATGGGCGCGACGGACCGTTGTTGAAAAAAATAAATGGTTAACTGCGCATGAGTTCAATGCAATTTTAGGTATTTGTCAAATTGTGCCTGGGCCCAATATTATGAATTTAGCCGTCTGCATTGGCTCACGCTTTGCTGGTGTCAAGGGCGCATTTGCTGCAGTAGCAGGTTTAATGCTGGGCCCAATTAGTTTGGTACTGGTGTTAGCTGTCCTCTATGATCAATACAGCAGCCTCGCTGCAGTACAAGGGGTCTTGCGGGGAGTCTCTGCAGTTGGCGTCGGCTTAATAGCTGCAACTGGCTTCAAAATGATGCGTGATGAATTTCGCTATCCCCTAATGTTTATTGTGGTCGCATTCACGTTTGTCGCGGCAACGGTATTTCACTTAGCGCTTGGCTGGGTAGTAGTGATCGCCCTACCGCTGGGCTTGTGGCTCGCATGGCGCAAGGTGAAGCAACCATGAGCGCCCTTCTCGGCCTATTTCTTAAATTCTCGGCTTTTTCTTTAATCGCCTTTGGTGGTGTCAATGCGTTACTGCCGGTGCTCTACGATATCTCAGTCAACCAAGAGCGTTGGATTGATGCCCAAACCTTTGCTAACTATTTTGCCATTGTGCAAGCGGCGCCGGGGCCTAACTTTATGACGGTGACCTTAATTGGTTGGCATGTCTATGGCGTATTGGGGGCCTTAGTAGCAACACTCGCTATTGCTTGGCCCTCTTCCATTCTCATTTTTTGGTTGCAACGCTATATTCTCAGCATGAAAAATGTGCAGCATCAACAAGCGATTCAGTATGCGGCGGCTGCCCTCGCAATTGGTTTAGTGCTTGCTTCTGCATGGCAAATATCCTGGCAAATTAATCATGGGGTGATGGCTTATACAATTACCCTTGGGACGATTATCATCATGCTGCTAACTCGCTGGCACCCCTTATGGCTGATTTTGCTAGGCGCTCTTTGCGGTTTATTCGGTATTATTTAATCTATTCTTATTTTTACCTGCAAGCAATTGCGCTTCCTACCTTCAAAACGCGGAGCATTAAATGTCTCGACTAAAAAATTGGCTTTGGATTCGATTTGCCTTCATCGCGCTGGGCCTGATGAGTGCTGGCTTCAATATCACCCTCAGTCATGCGCAAGGAAGCTACCCCAGTAAACCTATCAACTTCATCGTGCCTTATGGTGCAGGTGGTGGCGCAGATTCCCGTAGTCGTCAAATTGCCCTCCGCATGAGTGCAATTTTGAAGCAAAGCATCATCGTTGAAAATAAAGCTGGGGCAGGCGGTAATATTGGCACCGAATTTATTGCGCGTGCGGCCCCCGATGGTTACACCATTGGGATGGGCAATTTTGCTCCGCTTGCAGTCAATAAAATGTTATTTGGTAATTTACGCTACGATCCTGAGACAGATCTCGTGCCGATTGTTTTAATCGAAAAAGGACCTTTGGTTTTAGTAGTTAATCCTAAATCATCTTATAAAACGGTACAAGATATTGTGACAGCTGCAAAAGCAAAGCCCGATACTTTGACATTTTCTTCTGGCGGTATTGGTGGAAGTCATCAACTGTCGGCCGAAGTATTTATGGATAGCGCTGGCATTACGATGGTTCATGTGCCCTATAAAAGTGGCTCCGCTGGTCTGACCGATTTAATGGCAGGCAATGTTGACATGATGTTTGATCAAATGTATTCAGCGATGCCAAGTATTAAAGGCGATAAATTACGCCCCTTAGCTATTACCAGTAAAAAACGCTCTCCGCTCTTGCCCAATATCCCGAGCTTTACTGAGCTTGGTTACCCTAAAGTTGAAGTACTTAATTGGCAGGGTTTAGTTGCTCCTAAAGGTACGCCTAAAGCGATCATTGATAAACTCAATGCAGCTGCAAATGAAGCTTTAAAGGATCCCCAATTTCGGGAACTCATGCTCTCTCAAGGTAACGAAATTGGCGGCGGCACACCTGCAGATTTTGCTGCGCTGATTAAATCTGAAGCAGCTAAGTGGAGTGCAGTTGTGAGGGCCCACAACATCAAGCCTGAATAACTTGATAACTTACTTGGGCCAAGAATGGCAAGCCCTATTGAATCATGAAGCTCAACATACTAATTGAGCTCATTTCAATGCCATCGGTAATGACGCTAACTGTTTCACCTGGCTGCTGTAAAGCTAGCGGATAAAGTGCCGGCCAATAATGCTCAGGCGTAGGAACTGCTAAGTGGGCAACCTCACCAAGACTCTCGTAGTCAATTAACGTCTGATGTTGGTTTGATTGCATCGCCTGCAAAAAGAAATCATTAAACTCCAGCGCCCAAGCATAGGGGGTGGCGTCTTCCTGCCAATGAATGCGACGTAAGTTATGCACCACATTGCCACTTGCCAGAATTAAGATATTTTCTGCCCGCAAAGGTGCTAATTGACGCGCCAAATCATAATGTCCTTGGGCATCTAAGCTGCCATTTAAACTCATTTGTACAACTGGTACATCTGCAGCAGGATAGAGATAGCGTAGCACCGACCAAGCACCATGATCGATGCCCCATTCATTTTCTTCTAAAACGACTTCTGTCTCTGGTGCTAATAAGGTTTTTACCCGCTGTGCCAATTGAGGGCTACCTGGTGCCGGATATTGCAGTGAAAATAAGGTTTCTGGAAAACCCCCAAAATCATGAATTGTTTGAGGTATTTGCATTGCCGTAGCCCAAACCCCGCGGGTTAACCAATGGGCTGAAATAACTAAAATAGCAGTGGGTCGTTTGAGGTTTTTGCCTAAGTCTGCCCAGGCCGCAGTGTATCGATTAGCCTCAAGCGCATACATGGGGCTGCCATGGCCAAGAAAAACGAGTGGTTGTAACTGAATACGGCTGACGTTTATCTAAAAACGTACCCAATATGTGCAGCAGTAACCGCAAATAAAATTGCCAAACTCGTTGCCACCGCTAACATTACGACTAAAACAATAATCTTGCGATTGATTACCGATTTTTCTTCACCATGCCATTCATTCATTGAATTCCCCTACTTTTTCTGCGTTAGCTTGAATTATCCACTATATAAGTGGTCAGGCTCTGAGTTTGACTACTCAGGAGAGCGCTGAAGGCCCGTTAGCGACCACGGCCGGCCTTGCGCATCATGCCCTTGCCGCCGCCAAAGCCCGCTTGTGGTCGCCCACCTAAGCTCTGGGGGCCTTTAGCTACTGGCCGTGCTGGGGGCTTGCCCACAGCTGGCTTAGCTGGATTCTTGCTTTCTGGTTTCTTTTCTTCCGTCACAATTTGCTCCTATCGATATCATATTGTCATGATTACTGACTATTCTATCCAAGCTGTCGCCATTAATGCAATTCCGCTCATTTTTGCCATCACCATTCATGAGGCAGCCCATGGTTATGCGGCTAAGCGTTTTGGCGATAACACGGCATATGTTCTGGGTCGCGTTACCCTAAATCCCGCTAAACACATCGACTTGGTTGGTACCATCTTAATCCCCTTAGCCCTTATTTTAATGGGATCAGCGTTTTTAATTGGTTACGCCAAACCGGTACCGGTTCGTTTTGACCATTTACGCAACCCCAAAATCGATATGATTTGGGTTGCTTTAGCTGGCCCTGGCTCGAATTTTATCCAAGCCATTATTTGGGCTGCCCTATGGATTGCGTTGCAAGGATTTGGCATCGACGAGCCTTTTTTTATTTCAATGGCTAAAGCAGGAGTGCTATGGAATATTGGCTTGCTGGTGTTTAATTTATTTCCTTTGCCGCCATTAGATGGTGGTCGTATTTTGTCCGGCCTCTTGCCAGTTCGCCAATCACTGGCCTTGGGAAAACTAGAGCCATGGGGATTTTTTATTGTGCTTGGTTTAGCTTTAACGGGTTTCATCACCACCTGGTGGATGCAGCCGCTCAGTGCATTTTTTATTTGGCTGCTCACGCTGATTACAACGCCCCTGCGGCTCCTATTTGGGGCATAAACTCGAGATGTCTACTCGCAAAGCTTTTCAAACGCTTTTAATCTACCGCATTGGTGTCACACTCAACTACCAAATTATTATGGTTGCGGTGGGTTGGCATATTTATGAACTAACCAATAGTGTGGTTTCTCTTGGCTTGGTAGGCTTGGCCGAGTTAGTACCTTATTTTGCCTTCGCACTCTACTCCGGTCATGCGGTTGATACCTACTCGCGCCGTTTGATTGCGGCTATCGCCTGCTCAATTCATATTGCTGTAGCGTTTTTCCTCGCCGCCATTGCCCTCAATTTAATTAGTCCGCCAGTGCCACTTATTTATACGGCAGTGGCTTTTCTAGGGGTCGGCAGAGCGCTAATGCGCCCCTCCTATACAGCCATCTTTGGACAAATTATTCCCCGCGCCGAACTTACTCGCTATACCGCACTCGCTTCTTCGGTATTTCAAATTTGTGTAGTCGCAGGACCTGGTATCGGCGGGCTTCTCATTGGCTTGGCTGGTTTATCGTGGACTTATTCTCTAGCCGGGCTCTGCGCTGCTGTGGGCTTATATGGTTCTTGGCTTATTCCAGCACAAAAAACGCCGCTCAGCACCGTGCCCAGTCATTTCTTTACGAGTTTTTTAGAAGGCTTTAATTATGTGCGTAAGCATGAGTTAATTTTAGCGACGATGGCGCTGGATATGTTTGCAGTTTTACTGGGAGGCGCAGTATCGATCTTGCCTGCCTTTGTTAAGGAAATACTGCATGCAGGGCCAGAAACCCTGGGCATTTTACGGGCCTCACCCGCACTCGCTGCAGTCATTACAGGCATTATCTTGGCTCGAAAACCCATGCTATATAACTCGGGACGTTATTTATTAATGTCAGTTGCGGGCTTTGGCTTAGCCATTGTGGGCTTTGGTCTCTCTACCGAATTATGGGTAGCGGCAACTTTCTTAATGCTGTCGGGATGTTGTGATTCAGTATCAGTGGTCATTCGGGGTTCGATCATGCAATTAACCACTCCCGATCATATGCGCGGCAGAGTTAGTGCCATCAACGGTATTTTTATTGGCTCTTCGAATGAACTTGGCGCACTCGAATCCGGTCTTGCTGCGAGCTTAATGGGTCTAGTGCCCTCAATTATCTTTGGCGGCATTGCCACTATTGCAGTAGTAACCTGTACTTACTATCTAGCACCGCAATTACGCCGCTTACATATTGCCGATTTATCTTAAAAAAATAATTTATTTAATTTCGGGTAATTCTTTTTGAATTAATTGCAAGCTAGCCCGTAAGAGACTGTTATAACGCTCGCGTTCAGCTTGAATCGTTTCTGGAGTCCATTGAAAAAAACCCTCACCCGTTTTCATACCTAATTTGCCCTGACTAGCAGGCTCTGCTAAGCATTGTGCAATTTCTGCGGAATTATTGAGTGATGGATAAATACTCGCGCCTGCTGCAGCATGAATGTCAAGCCCTGCATGGTCACGCTGTAAGACTGGACCAGCTGCTAAATAACGAAAGCCAAAGCCAAAGCGCACGGCCTTATCAATATCTTCCAAGCTAGCAATGCCTTCATCAACCATCCAAAAAGCCTCGCGTGATAGCGCGTGCTGTAAACGGTTAGCTAAAAACCCGGGTAGATCTTTTTTTACAGTTACTGGCACCATGCCACATGCCGTCATGAGGCGTGACAGACTTTCGCCGACAAGTGGCGACGTTTTTGGGCCATAAACAACTTCGACACATGGCACTAAATGCGCTGGCATAAAAAAATGTAGTCCAATCATCCGGGCTTGTGTTTTTAAATCTCTGCAGATCGCGCTAATCGGAAAACTTGAGCTATTACTCGCTAAAACTGTTTCAGCTTTAGCGCGTTTTTCTAATTCAATAAATAAAGACTGTTTGATATCTAAACGTTCGGGAATGCACTCAACCACCAAATCTACTTCAGACCAGTCGATCTCATCTAACGAACCTGCCGTAGTTAGCAAATGAATGCGCTCTTCATAACCCAGCTCGGCCATTTGATTGGCAAAGTAGGTCGGCAAAGCTACCCGCCGCTCAGTAGTCAATTCGCAAACTTGCGTAGCACAGCCGCCGCGGGCATAAACAGTAGCCACATCAGCGCCCATTGTGCCTCCACCGATAATCAGTACTTTGGTTTCTGCTGGCGTAAATAACATCTTAGTATTCCTTAATGATCGGTGCAGAACGGTTAGCAACTGGCACCATAAAATCAAAATCACACCCCACATCGGCTTGTGTCACTGTTGTTTGGTAAAGCCGCCGATACCCTGTCGCTGGGATTTCTAAGCGTGCCTCAGGGGCACCTAACTCCGCTAAACGTTGGGCAATTTCTGCCTCATCGACTAGCAGTGTGATACTGCGCTTAGCAACATCTAATTCAATTATGTCGCCATCACGAACTACGGCAAGTGGGCCATTTTCTGCAGACTCTGGCGTGATATGTAAAACAATGGTGCCAAATGCTGTCCCACTCATGCGCGCATCAGAAATACGCACCATATCTTTCACGCCAGCTTGGGCTAATTTTTTTGGAATCGGCAAGTATCCTGCCTCAGGCATACCCGGAGCGCCTTTAGGTCCAGCATTTTGTAAAACCAAAATATCGTCCGCCCGCACATCTAAATCATCACGATCAATGCGCAAAGCTAAATCTTCTAAGGAAGTGAAAACCACGGCACGTCCCCGATGTTGTAATAAGGCTGGGGTTGCAGCAGAATGTTTAATCACTGCCCCGCGTGGCGCTAAATTTCCTTTTAATACTGCTAAACCGCCAACAGGAAAAATGGGTTCAGTCGCGATTCGAATTACTTTTTTATCACGTGTCGTACTTTTTTTATTATTAGCAAATTCAATTTCCTCACCCAGGGTACGTCCACTAATCGTCATGCAATCTAAATAAAGGTGGGGTTTTAATTCTTGCAGGATCGCCATTAAGCCACCATCTTCGTATAAATGTTCCATGTAATGGCTACCGCTCGGTTTTAAATCAACTAGCACTGGCACATGACGACCTAAGCGGTCAATGGCTTCTAGATCAATCTGTATCCCCAGTCGCGCGGCAATTGCAGTGAAGTGAATCAAGGCATTCGTTGAGCCACCAATGGCATGTAATACCGTAAAGGCATTCGTCAAAGACTGTGGCGTCAAAATGGCTTGACTAGAAAAATGACTCGGATTAGGCAATTGCGCTAACTCGACTGCGCGTCGACCAGTAAACTCGGCTAGACGAAAGCGTTCGGCCATCACTGCGGGTACCGCTGCCGTGCCAGCTAAGCTCATGCCTGCAGCTTCAACCATGCAAGCAATCGTGCTGGCCGTACCCATCACCATACAGGTACCAGTAGTAGGGGCTAATTTTTCATTGACGGCATCAATTTCAGATTGATCGATTTCATGGGCGCGAAACTTAGCCCAGTAGCGCCGACAATCGGTGCAAGCGCCTAAGCGATCGCCCTGATAAGTCGTTGTCAGCATCGGTCCCGTGGGAATTGAAATAACCGGTACAGTGACGCTTGCAGCGGCCATTAATTGCGCCGGAATTGTTTTATCGCAGCCACCAATTAACACCACAGCATCAACCGGTTGCGCGCGAATCATTTCTTCTGTATCTAAGGCCATCAAGTTCCGCAAATACATACTGGTCGGAAAGGCAAACGACTCATGAATCGAAATGGTTGGGAAAACCATTGGCATCCCACCGGCTTGCATCACGCCGCGCTTAACCGCCTCGATCATTTGCGGCACATTGCCATGACAAGGATTAAAGTCGCTAAAGGTATTGGTAATACCGATAATTGGCCGGTCCAGGGCACTATCGCTATAGCCCATCGCTTTAATAAAGGCTTTGCGCAAAAATAGCGAAAATCCTGCGTCGCCATAACGTGTTAGCCCCTTTAGCATGCCTCGCGGTGACGTCTTGGATGGATCAGAATTGCTCAATGGTTTATCCCAAAAGTTATTAAAGAATCAGGGTAGCAGGATTAAGAAAACACTTACAATGTGCCATTATTTCAAGAAAACATAAAGAGACATGATTCCCGCTAACACGGTACTCCAAGTTGGCCCTTTTTCAGGCCCAATGCAGGCTGAAATCGACCGTCGCCTACCGCAGGGTAGCTATGGCAAGCTCCTCAATGCTCAAGATAACCCCCCGGCTGGCACTTATAGGGCAATCCTTACCCGCTCGCCCACCATTATTCCCATTAGCCTGTTAGAAAAATTAGGCAACTTAGAAGTCATTGCCAATTGTGGTGTTGGTTACGACAATTTACCGCTCGCCTACTTACAGCAACACAATATCGTTGCTACCAATACGCCGGGCGTGCTAAATGATGCGGTGTGCGAACTAACCATGGGCCTACTGCTATCTTTAATGCGCCAAATACCGGCGGCAGAACAGTATTTACGCTCAGGGATGTGGGCCCAGGGACCCTTTACCTTAACTAGTAGCTTGGCCGGAAAACGCGTGGGCATCGTCGGTTTAGGTCGGATTGCCCTCGACCTAGTTGAGCGTCTTACGCCATTTAAAGTCCAGATTAGCTACACCGGACCGAATAAAAAAAATGTGCCCTATACCCACTATAGCAATATTGTCAGCTTAGCGGCTAATAGTGATATTTTGATCATGCTCTGTCCCGCTGGGCCAAGCACCGCAAAAATTGCCAATGCTGCCGTTTTTAAGGCCTTAGGACCCACCGGTTATTTTATTAATATTGCGCGCGGCAGCGTGCTTGATGAGGCAGCACTGTTACATGCACTTAAAAATAAACTGATTGCTGGAGCCGCCTTAGATGTTTTTGAAAATGAGCCCAATCCTAATCCTGAATTTCTTAAATTGAGCAATGTTTTGCTTACACCGCATATGGGCAGCGGCACAAATGAAACCCGCATTGCCATGACTAACTTAACCCTTGATAATCTCGACGCTTTTTTTCAACAGCAACCTCTTCTTACCCCAATCCCTTTTGATCTGGAGACCTTATGAAACCCATTGCCTCAACCCTACCTACCATTCTTTCGCCGGTATTAACCCCCTTTAATGCAGATGGGAGTCCTAATTCCAAGGTCTTGCTAAAACAATGTCAATGGTTATCTAAAAATGGTGTTGGTCATGCCGTTTTTGGCACCAATTCGGAAGCAAACTCCATGTCGGCCTCGCAAAAATTACGGGTGCTAGATGATTTATTAAGCGGCGGCCTCGATCCAAGTCACATGATGCCAGGCACCGGGGCTTGCTCGGTAGATGATGCTGTCACCATGACTAAAGCCGCAGTCAAGGCCAAATGTGCTGGTGTTTTAATGTTGCCGCCCTTTTACTATAAGGATGTTTCGGACGATGGCTTGTTTGCCTACTTTGCTGAAGTGATTGAAAAAGTCGGTGATAGCGCGTTACAAATTTATGTTTATAACATTCCGCCTGTGAGCAAAATCGGTTTGAGCTTAGATTTACTCGAACGCTTAGTCGAGGCCTTTCCTAAAACTGTTGTCGGCATTAAAGATAGCTCAGGCGACTGGGATTACACTGAGTCGGTGATTAAAGTATTAGCCCCCACTGGCTTTCGCGTCTATGCGGGCAGTGAAATATTTTTACTACGTACCATGCGTGCTGGCGGAGTTGGCTGTATATCTGCCACCGCTAATATCAACCCAAAAGCGATTGCTGATTTAGGCGCCCATTGGGAAGATGCTTATGCAGATGAAAGTCAGGCAGCTTTAGACAAGGTTCGTGCAATATTTATGCAGTACCCGCCGATGGCAGCTATGAAAGCAGTAGTTGCGCATTTTAGTAAAGATCCGGGTTGGTTACGGATGCGCCCACCCCTGATCACTTTGCCAGTTGAGCAGCAGAAAAAATTAATTACTGAATTAGCAGCCATTAATTTCACCATGCCTGGTCTTTGATTTAAAACCGCTTATTTTTCCGCTTAGGAGATGCCTCATGAAACTATCAAAATTACTTTTTGTACTTACTGCATTCTGTGTTTCAAGTGTTCAAGCTGAAAATTTATCGATAGCCACTGGCGGTACTGGTGGCGTTTATTACCCCATGGGCGGTGGTCTTGCGGCAGTACTTTCTAAATATATTCCGAATATGTCGGCTACTGCAGAAGTTACCGGCGGCTCGGTTGATAACTTAAACCTCATTGGTACCGGTAAACCCTATGTCGGTTTTTCAATGGCGGATGCGGCTAAAGAAGCGCAGATGGGCGAAGGCAAATTTGTTAATAAAAAAGTTGACTTGCGTACACTCTTAGTGCTCTATCCCAATTTAATGCATGTGGTGACAGTTGAATCGACCGGCATTAAAACCATGAAAGACTTAAAAGGTAAGCGCGTAAGTACTGGCGCCCCTGGCAGCGCTACCGAGATTATGGCTTTTCGTGAACTTGAGGCAGCTGGGCTCGATAAAGATAAAGATGTGAAACGTGAGCGCTTAAGCGTCGCTGAATCGGTCAATGCGATCAAGGACCGTAAAATTGATGCCTTTTTTTGGGTTGGCGGCTTACCAACCGCAGCCGTCACTGATTTAGCTAATAGCCCCGGCATGAAAATTGTGATGATCGATAATGCGGATGAAATTATCGCAATGAATAAAAAGTACGGTAATTTATATTTTCCTACCATCATTCCAAAAACCATTTATAGCGGCATGGCTAAAGACAATAAAGTGGCAGCAGTGGCTAATATTTTGGTCGTGAATGCTAATATGTCCGATGCCGAAGCCTACCAAATTGTGAAAACCATTTTTGATCGTAAACTCGATTTAGTGCGTACCCATCAGGAATACATTAATGTAACCTTAGAAAATCAAAAAACCAAATCAACGCCTGTTGCTTTTCATCCAGGGGCTTTAAAGTACTTTAAAGAAAAGAAATTAAATTTGAATTGATCACCCGCTTCATTAAATTAGGTTAATCATGGAACAAGTACCGGTTGATAGCATTACTCAAGCCAAACTTGAGTCATTTATCAAGCAAGAAGAAGGTGATGCGAATGATTACCGAGGGTGGTTAGCAACCTTCATTACTTTGGCGGCAGTTGGAATGTCCCTATTCCACCTGTATGCAGCCTATGCCATCGTGCCCACCCAGGTGCTCCGTACGGTACACGTGGGAATTGTCTTGTTTTTGGTCTTCCTCAGCTTTCCGTTTATCAACCGCTTTAAAAATCGCTTGATGTGGTGGGATGTCCTCTTGGCAATTGGCTCCATTGCGATTGCCTATTACATCTTAAGTAGTGGTGATGAATTTGCCGATCGCAATACAGCCCCAAATCCAACTGACGTCATGTATGGCATTGCCTTGATATTGATGATCTTAGAGGCAGTGCGTCGCACCAATGGTTTGGTCTTGGTAAGCGTCACTGTCTGCTTCTTACTCTACGCCCTCTTTGGTAATCATTTACCCGCGCCCTGGACCCATAAAGGCTATGACTTAGATCGCCTAGTCGGCTATATGTACATGACGCTGGAAGGTATTTATGGTACGGCAGTGGATGTCTCTGCAACGTTAATTATTCTCTTCACGATTTTTGGGGCTTTTTTACAGTTCACTGGCGCAGGTAAATTTTTTATCGATTTTTCATTTGCCGCCATGGGCGGTAAATCATCGGGTGTGGGTCGTACCATTGTCTTATCGTCATTTTTACTTGGGGGCCCATCAGGTTCGGGTGTTGCTACCACCGTTACGGTTGGCTCGGTGGCAGCGCCAATGCTGGAAAAAGTCGGCTATGAACGTAATGCGGCTGGCGGCCTCTTAGCTGCGGGTGGACTGGGGGCAATTATCTCGCCACCTGTACTAGGGGCGGCAGCTTTTTTAATTGCCGACTTCTTAAAAATTTCTTATCTTGATGTGTTGCTGATGGCCAGTATTCCTACCATATTGTTTTATCTTGGTCTTTTTGTGATGGTTGAGATCGATGTGCGCAAATATGGCATGAAAGATATTCATTTTGAAACCATTGAAAGTGCTTGGTCTTTAACCAAAAAATACTGGTACCACTTCTTTTCTTTAATTTCTATTGTGGTCTTCATGATGTATGGTTTTTCTCCCATCATGTCAGTCTTCTGGGCCACGGTGGTATCAGCTGCTTCAAGCATGCTAAGACGTGATACTGCAATCATTCCCTATGCCTGGTTTACCGGCAAAATGCCTTTGTTGTCAGGCTTATATAACTCCAATTTAACGAAAGCGTTGGCGGCTGGCTCAACTGGTGTATTAGCAATTGCAGTTACTTGCGCTGGCGCAGGTTTAATTGTTGGTACAGTCACCCTCACTGGCTTGGGTCTTAAATTTAGCACTATTGTTATTCAATACGCTGGCGGCTCTTTATTACTCACCACTATTTTTACAGCGCTGGTAGTTTGGGTAGTTGGGCTAGCTGTTCCAGTAACCGCCTCCTATATTATTTGCGCAGTCATTGCCGCGCCAGCACTGATTAATTTGGGCGTCCCCGCTTTTGCTGCCCACATGTTTATTTTTTATTACGCCGTATTGTCAGAAGTATCTCCGCCCACAGCGCTTTCGCCTTTTGCTGCGGCAGCGATTTGCAAAGGTAATCCTTACAAAACCACTATGCAAACCTGGAAATATGTTGCGCCCGCTATTTTGGTGCCATTTATGTTTACTCTTGATCAATCGGGTACAGCCTTACTGCTCATGGGCTCTATGGAGGCCTTAAGTAAAGCGAATTGGGCTGATATTGCTTGGGTCTCATTTACCGCCGCAATTGGGGTTGTCTGTTTGGCTGGCGGCTTGCAAGGCTGGTTTATTGAAAAGACTAAATGGCTCGAGCGCTCAATAATGGTGGTCTCGGGTGTCGCTTTAGCTTACCCCTCAGCCGCAGCTGATTTAATTGGATTCATCGGCTTTGCTGTGGTTTTAGCCACCCAAGTACTAAGGCATTTCCGCCTCAAGCGACTTGGTCCTACTTAAGTAATAGTGGTCCAGGCTAATTTACCAGCCAGTTTTTTAATTTCCACTTCATTAAATTCAAAACCCAAGCCAGGAGTTTGGTGCAAAATTAAATCACCATTTTTAAATGTTAATTGCCGATTAATGAGGCGGCGAAAATTAAGTACCTGATCGTCAGAAAAAAACTCCACAAACCGTGCATTTGGTGTAGCTGCTACTAGCGGTGCATGTAAATCATGAAACCAGTGCGGGCAAACAGTAATCCCTTTTGCATCCGCATAATTTGCAATTCGTCGCCACTCAGATATGCCGCCACAAACTGCAGCATCACTTTGCAAAATACCTGCCCCACCAGCATCTATCAGCTCACGAAAGCGCCAGCGGCCTGCCTCAATTTCCCCGGTAGCAACTGTAATCATCGTACTGCGGGCTAAAGCAGCATGTAAATCAATCGCATCCGGTGAAAAGGGTTCTTCAATCCAGTAGGGATCATAGGTCTCGAATCGCCGTACATAATCTAATGCAGTGGGTAAGTCGCGCCAAGCATTGTTGGCATCTAACATCAGCAAAATATCTGGGCCAATTGCCAAGCGCGCCGCTTTAACTCGTGCCTCTTCTTCGTGTGGCGAAAGACGACCCACTTTCATTTTTACTGCTTTAAAACCTAACTTCAGGTATGACTCCATTTCTTTACCTAATTTGGCAGGCGTCTTCCCGGCCAAATAGTAACCACCACTAGCATAGGCTGGTACGCGATCATTTACTACTGCGCCCAAATATAAATGCAAAGGTAAGCCGGCTGAACGGGCATTGAGATCCCAAAGGGCATTATCTAAAATAGAAATACCTCGCATCACTGCACCAGTACGCCCCTGTAAAACAGATTCGTTATACATTTCCAACCACAGGCCTTCACTGCGGTGGCTTTCTTGACCTAGCAATTTGGGGGCCAGTAATTGCGCTACGGCAATCTTGGCAATATCACCAGCCGCGCTGCCAACATAACAAAACCCAATGCCCTCTATACCTTCTTTGCTGCGCACTTTTACCAAACAATAATGGCGCTCAGAAACAGTGCGTGTTGAAAATGAGGTTACTTGATCTAAAGGAACTGCAATTGCAGCAACTTGAACCGACTGAATGATAGGCATAGGATGCTCTTAAAAAACCTATTGTAGCTACAACTAAATCGCAGATTGAACTTAATAAGTGGAGGAATCTTTAACGCACTTCAGTACATGACTATTTCGTGCTCCGCCTGTTAATTTTTTTTCATTGGCACTCGCTTCACAAGTCGCTTTAATGTCTTTTTCACATTTTTTCAAAAAGCTCGACTTCGCTGCCCCGGTTAACTTTTTTTCTGTTGCACTTGCGGCGCATGTTTTCGCTAAAACGCTTGGCAGATAACTCGAAGCGACTATCAGCACTACTAAACCGAGGTACTTGCGCATTTAAAATCCTTTTCGCAACGACTGTACTAGGTAGAACTATGTAGGTAATTATGCTTACTATAGCGATAAAAAATGTTGCAGCACAGCATAAATAACTAGCGTGGGGCCAGCAATATTAGATAATCTAGCGGTGATCGCTCTTCCTCATACCCTGCGCGTTTTTATTCTCAAGGCCTTACTGCTTGTTTTGTGTGGATTGATGGGCCCTGTGCTTGCCCAAACCGCCTCAAGCAATACTCCCTCAGTCGCGCCTAAGCAAAGTAACCCCACTCAAAAGAAGGCTTCTACGATCGTTGTCAGGGAAAGAAAGCCTAGCAAAGTCGCCAACCCCCAAAGTGGTGGTATCCAAGATCGCTCCAAAACCGGTCTGCAAGTGCTTCGACCTGCAAGTGCTCTGGTAGATTTAGATGCACAAGATGATGTGCTCATTGCTGGTGCGGGTAATTTAGATTACCGCGTTCAACGGGGTTGTGCTCGCCGCAACTTTTTGGATAACCAGTTACTTGAGCAAATTGGGGTTGATAATAAATTATTCAGCGCTTTTTTTGACGCCCAAGCCAATACTTTTTTTGCCCGCGCACGTGGCACTTGCATTCCCTATGCCTTAGCACTTGGGAAACGAAATCGCCTTGAATCCTTAAGTCTTCTAACGGGAAATATACGTGACGCTAAAACCGAGATTTGGACTTTTACACCCTCAGCGTTTGATGGTTTTTTATTGCAACAAGAACCTTTAGTAAATGCGTTGGGACGCTTAACAGAAATTGAAATTCCACTCAGAGCAGTGCTTTATGACCCAAATCAAGTTGAAAATAAATTACCAATTGAATTGGTCTGGGAATTAAACACCGTTGTGAAGCAAATTTATACTGAGGAAAGTAACGTAGCAGAGCAAACAAATAATATCGTACGGGTCATTGTTAATTATGGCGATCGCGAGCAGTGGGCACAAATTTGGGCAGTGGAAATTATTGCGCCACAAACAAAAGAAGTGTTGGCGAGTGCATTTTGGCTGAATCGTAATGATCTACCCGGTGGCTTTTACACTCCCAACGGCGAATCAATCGAGCGCGCGATGTGGACTAACCCCCTCAGTTATCGGCGCATCTCGCGCGGTGTGGGAATGGTGCCAGCAGGGCGGAAAAAAACGTCTGCCGTCACCAACAAAAATACGGTACAAGCACCCCCCACGAACTCGCGCTATCGAGCGCATATGGGCATTGACTATTCCGCTCCCATTGGTACGCCTGTCTTTAGTGTGGCTACTGGCAAGGTGGTGGCGCGCGGCTATAACGGGGCTTTTGGTAACCTCATTATTTTGGAACATCCAGGTGGATATCAAACGTATTATGCTCATCTAAGTAACTTCAATGCCGAGTTAGATGTGGGTAATGAAGTACGCCGCGGCTTTGAAATTGGCTATGTAGGCAGCACGGGTCGCTCCACAGGTCCCCATTTGCACTTTGAACTGCGCAAAGATGGGGTTTATCTCAATCCCTACAATCCTAAGTTACAACTTGATTTATGGACCATGTTAAATAGTGATAGTGGACAATTCACTAAGTTGCTATTACTTTTTGGCAGCTAACTAATTTGATGATGTCCACTTCTTCTTCCGCCAATTATCTAGAGCAATCATTGCTGCTGGAGAATTTGACTTGTGCGCGTGGTGGCAAAGTACTTTTTTCGGGGTTAACCCAGTCGATTGTGCCCGGTCAGCTATTACATATAGTCGGGAAAAATGGTTCAGGTAAATCCAGTTTGCTACGCATTCTATGCGGACTCCTTAGTCCCATTAGCGGGCAAGTGAAATGGGCAGGGCAAGCCATTCGCACAAATCCCGAACAGTTTAATGCGCAATTAGTTTATCTTGGTCATGCACCAGCACTTAAGAGCGATCTTACGGCCGCAGAAAATCTATTCAGTGCGGCACTCTGTCGCCAAGATACTTTATCAATAAAGGAAGTAGAAGTCGCTCTCGCACACGGCGGATTATTACCGCTAGCCAATAAAATGGTGCGCACGCTGTCGCAAGGCCAAAAACAACGCATCGCCTTAGCGCAACTACGACTCCAGCCGCGTAAACAATTATGGCTATTAGATGAGCCTTTTAATGCGCTTGATAGTGATGCCAGTTATGCCCTACAACAATCCATTCAACAGCACCTCCAGCTAGGTGGAATTGTAGCCTTAAGCAGTCATCAAGAAATTGAACTCGATCAGCCTAGCGCAAAGGTGCGCATCGAATTATGAGCAATCTCTGGAAACTCTTTACCGCAATGGCCGCACTGATTCAGCGTGACTTAAGTCTAGTCCTAAGGCGAAAAAATGATAGCCTCGCAACACTTTTTTTCTTTGCCGTCGTCGCTAGTTTATTTCCCTTGGGGGTTGGGCCTGAGCCTAAATTACTTCAGCAGATTGCCCCGGGCATGTTATGGATAGCAGCATTACTTGCAGCCATGCTTTCTTTGAATCGTCTTTTTGCCGATGACTTACAAGATGGCACACTTGATCTGCTCTTATTGACTACGATTCCATTACCTTTAGCGGTACTTGCCAAAATGATTGCGCACTGGCTTAGCTCAGGCCTCTTGCTGAGCTTTGCTGCAGTTCTGCTGGCTTTGCAATTCAATCTCTCGGGTGAAAGTGTCTGGATACTTTTTCTCTCACTACTATTAGGCACTCCGATATTTAGCTTGATTGGCGCAATTGGTGCAGCCCTAACCTTGGGAACGCGGGGCGGAGGTGTTTTACTTTCACTCTTAGTCCTACCACTGTTAATCCCCGTCTTAATCTTTGGCGCCGGGGCAGTAGACGCCTATCAAGCTGGGCTCCCCGTTGCCGGTCATTTCTATTTATTGGGAGCGCTTTTTGTACTCAGTCTATTTTTTGCCCCTTTAGCTACTGCGCTTAGCTTACGTATTGCCATTGAATAAGCAGATCGGCTATTCGTTCTAAAATCCCCCAACGCCATTAAATCCTTACCCTCCATTCCCATCATTTAGAAAGCGCATTCTTTTGCCCCTCCGAAATATCAACTGGTTCAAATACGCTGCGCCCCAACCCTTTTATGGTTTGGCTGGCAAATTGATCCCTTGGTTTGCCGCAGGTGCATTGATCCTAGGAGTTGCTGGATTGTATATGGGACTTTTGCTTGCGCCCACCGATGCGCAACAGGGTGATGCATACCGGATTATTTTTGTACATGTTCCCGCCGCGTGGATGTCCATGTTCATTTATCTCCTGGTCGCCTTCTGGGCAGCTATTGGTTTGATTTTTAATGCTCGCCTAGCAAGCATGTTGGCTTTATCTCTCGCACCAACTGGCGCCCTCATGACCTTTATTGCTTTATTTACTGGTGCACTATGGGGCAAGCCTACTTGGGGCACTTGGTGGGTTTGGGATGCACGCTTAACTTCTGAGTTGATCTTATTATTTTTATATTTTGGTTTCTTATCTCTGCATGCTTCAATTGATGACCCGCGGCGGGCTGATCGCAGCGCGGCTGTATTAGCTTTGGTTGGGGTAATTAACGTGCCCATCATTTATTTTTCAGTGAAATGGTGGAACACCTTACATCAGGGTGCCACCATCAGCATGACTAAAGCACCCGCTATGGCGAGTCAAATGTTACTGGGAATGTTATTGATGGTAGGCTCTTTTTGGCTTTATTCGATTGCTACTAGCCTGTACCGCTGTCGCACACTGGTGTTAGAGCGAGAAGAACATGCCGCTTGGGTGGTGGAGGGAATTCAATAATGCACTGGTCTAACCTTACCGATTTTCTTGCCATGGGTGGCTATGGTGCTTATGTTTGGTGGTCATTCGGAATATGTTACTTACTCTTTGTGGGTGAGGTAATTAGCCTGGTTCGCAATCGCCAAGCAACTTATAAAAAATTAGGCAAAATAAGGGGCTATGAAACCCCGCACTAAACGATTATTGGCAATTGTTATTGGCCTCATTTGCCTTGCCATTGCCACCTTCCTGGTTTTCAAAACCTTTCAAAGTAACTTGGTCTTCTTTTTTAGCCCAAGCCAAATTATTGCGCAAGAGGCGCCTGTCGATAAAGCCTTTCGTATTGGTGGCTTAGTGAAGGCGGGTAGCTTACAGCGCGACCCTGCCGGTCTCAAGGTTAATTTTATTGTGACCGACTTAATTAATGAAACACCAGTATCTTATGAGGGAATGTTGCCCGACCTTTTTAAAGAAGGTAAGGGAGTGGTAGCGCAAGGACGCCTCAATAATCAGGGCATCTTTGTCGCTGATCAAGTACTCGCGAAGCACGATGAAAATTATATGCCCCCAGAAGCAGCAGAGGCCCTGAAAAAAGCCCAAAGCCATCAAACCCAGTCAGCGCCAACCTTAAGTGCGCCTGCAGGAGGTTCACGCTAATGATCCCTGAATTAGGTCAGCTGGCGCTCATTCTGGCTTTATTATCAGCACTGATATTAGGCGTCTTGCCACTCGTCGGTGCGCAAACGAATCGCCCGGTTCTCACCCTCGTCGCTAGACCCGCTGCTACCGCATTATTTATTTGGGTAGCAATGGCTTTTATTTGCCTGATGATTGCATTTATTCAAAATGATTTTTCAGTTTTATATGTTGCGCAAAATTCTAATTCACTGCTGCCGACAATTTATCGGATTGGTGCAGTATGGGGTGGCCATGAGGGCTCCATTTTATTGTGGGCTTTAATGCTTGCTGGCTGGACTTTAGCAGTCGCGACTTTTTCAAAGCACCTACCCCAAAAAATGGTGGCACGAATTTTGGCAGTCTTGGGTTTACTCAGCGTCGGGGTGTTGCTATTTACTTTGTTAACCTCCAATCCGTTCATGCGCCTTTTGCCCGCAGCAGTAGAAGGTAAAGACCTTAATCCGTTATTGCAAGACCCTGGAATGATTGCGCATCCCCCATTTTTATATATGGGTTATGTGGGTTCCTCAGTCGCCTTTGCTTTTGCTATCGCTGCCCTTTTATCAGGCCGGCTAGATGCAGCATGGGCCAGATGGTCTCGACCTTGGGTCACATCAGCATGGTGCTTCTTAACCATTGGTATTGCTTTGGGAAGTGCCTGGGCCTATTACGAATTAGGTTGGGGCGGCTGGTGGTTTTGGGACCCAGTAGAAAATGCTTCCTTTATGCCGTGGTTAGTTGGTACGGCACTCATTCACTCATTAGCAGTGACTGAAAAACGGGGTGGGTTCAAAATGTGGACTGCGCTCTTAGCAATTATTGCTTTCTCTTTATCCTTATTAGGAACTTTTTTAGTCCGCTCAGGTGTGCTCACCTCAGTGCATGCTTTTGCCACCGATCCTAAACGCGGTATTTTTATTCTTGGCTTTCTGGCGGTGGTCATTGGTGGTTCTTTACTTCTCTTCGCTTGGCGTGCCCCCAAAGCCAATATCGGCGGCTCATTTGCGACTGTCTCGCGTGAAAGTATGTTACTGGCAAATAATGTTTTATTTTTAGTGGCGGCGGGCGCAGTATTACTAGGTACGTTATATCCCATGATTCTAGATGCGCTTAACTTAGGAAAAATTTCGGTTGGTGTGCCGTATTTTGAAGCCGTTTTCTTGCCTTTGATGACCCCTGCCCTTTTTCTCATCGGCATTGGCCCAATGACGCGTTGGCGCCAATCGGCCCCGTTGGATATCGCCGAGAAACTGAAATGGGCAGCTGCAGTAAGCGCGATCACCGCCATCATTGCGCCATTTGTTTTGCGCGACTGGACTCCACTCATTGGTTTTGGTTTATTTTTAGCTGCCTGGATTATCACCACCAGCATGACTCAACTCATTGACCGGGCACGCAGTAATCATGAACGCGCCTGGTGGGAAAATTTATTAGCGCAACCAGCGAGTTTTTATGGCATGGTAATGGCCCACCTTGGCGTCGCTTTTTTTATCATTGGTGTTACTGGTGTGCGGGGCTTTGAAAGCGAACAAGATTTACGCATGACTGTTGGTAGTTCTGCTCAACTCGGCGGTTATGACTTTGAGCTCCGCGCCTTAAATCCCCTGCAAGGGCCAAACTACCAAGCTATGCAAGGCCAATTTATCGTCAAACAAAATGGCCAAGCCATTGCCATGATGGCGCCTGAAAAACGCCTCTATGATTCTAGTCAAATGCCAATGACCGAAGCTGCAATTAGTGTTGGCTTAACGCGCGATCTCTATATTTCGCTAGGCGAGCAGCTCAATGAGCGCGACTGGAGTGTGCGCATTCATATCAAGCCCTTTGTTGACTGGATTTGGGGTGGCTGCTTCGTCATGGCCTTAGGAGGTTTATTGGCCATTACCGATCGCCGCTATCGCAAACGTCCATGACCTCTAAATCATGAAGCGATATCTTGTACCTCTAGCCATTTTTGTCCTGCTCTTGGGATTTTTAGGCTTGGGCTTGCAACTCAATCCCCGCGAAGTTCCATCGCCTTTCATTGATAAACCAGCGCCGCAATTTACTTTAGGTATTTTAGGGAACGATACCGCCAGCTTTTCCCCCGCACAAATGCGTGGACAAGTCTGGTTACTCAATGTCTGGGCTTCTTGGTGTGTGGCTTGTCGCGAAGAGCATGATTTATTAATGACGATTAGCCAGCAAAAAATAGTGCCCATGATTGGTCTTGATTACAAAGACAAAGTAGCCGATGCAGAGTTATGGCTTAAAGAGCGTGGTAATCCCTATGCACTGTCGATTTCTGATAGTCAAGGACAAGTTGGTATTGATTATGGTGTCTATGGCGTACCTGAAACCTTTGTTATCGATCGCAATGGCGTGATTCGCTATAAACAAATTGGTCCCTTAACCCCACAAATATTTCAAGACAAAATTTTGCCATTGATTCGGAAATTAAATGCGTAAAATTATTTCAGTCGCACTCTTGATTTATGTTTGGCAAGTCAGTTGTTTAGCCCAAGCGCCAAGTACTGCAGAACCCCTCAGCACGAATCCTGCCCTCGAAGTACAAGTCAATACCATTGCCAATGAGTTACGCTGTTTGGTTTGTCAAAACCAAACGATTGCTGATTCTAATGCTGACTTAGCGGTTGATCTCAAAAATCAAATCCGCACCCAACTAAGCCAAGGCCGAACGCAAGCAGAAATTCTTGCCTATATGGTGCAACGCTATGGCGATTTTGTGCTCTACAGGCCGCCATTAAAAGCCAGTACGTGGTTTTTATGGCTCGGGCCTTTTGTGATTTTATTGGTGGCATTTTTCTTCTTATGGCGGCAAATTCAGGTGCGCAAAAAATTGCTTGGTGAACAACAATTTTCCCAGGCCGACCTCGCCAGAGCAACGGCATTATTAAATAATGGTGCGCCCAATAATATAGCGCAGCCAAAGGATCGACCATGACTTGGTTATTTTTTGCGATCGCGGTAGGAATGGTAACGCTAGCGACTCTTGCGCTAGTCTTGCCCTTTAGAAAGCCGGCGACTTTTAACACGGGTGATCAAGCTGACAATCTGGCGATTTTGCGTGATCAATTGCAGCAGTTGACCATTGATTTTAGTAATGGGCGGATTGATCATGACCAGCTTGAACTGGCCCAAAATGATATTGCTAAACGTGTGCTCTTAGAAGAGCAGGCAATAGCGGCAGATTTACCGAGTCCGGCGACGAAAAAAATAAAGCGGCTGATACCTGTCTTACTCATCAGCATTGGCTTGCCTGTTCTTGCGGTTAGCCTTTATTTCATAGTGGGCAGCCCTTTCGCAATCGATGCTCCACAACGTACTACGCAAAATACGCCTAGCCAACAAGACATTGAAGCGATGGTTGCGCGTCTAGCGGAGAAATTGCAGGCCGACCCTAATAATGCCCAAGGCTGGCAAATGCTAGCCCGCTCTTATTTGGCATTGCAACGTCTACCGGAAGCTGTTCAAGCTTATAGTAAGGCGGTGGCGCTAGCCCCCAATGATGCACAGCTCTTAATTGATTATGCTGATTTACTGGCCTTTCAAAATCGCAGCACTAAGGGCGAGCCGATGCAATTAATTCAAAAAGCGTTGGTCCTTGACCCAAAAAATCTGAAAGTGCTTGCCTTAGCTGGTACTGCCTATTTTGAGTTGGGTGATTATGCTAAAGCTGAAAAGTACTGGCAACAAGCTTATACCTTAGCGCCAGCAGAGAGTGACTTTGCTAAAGGCATGGCAGAAAATATTACGGCGGCAAAAAATGCCGCCGCTAAAAAATAAAACCGCGCTACAACTAGCCTAAAACTAAAACTGGCAAGGTCGCATGCACAATCACTTCTTGTGCTTCGCTACCTAACAACATGCCCTTAATTCCAGAACGTTTGTGAGAAGCCATCACAACCACATCCGCTTTTGATTTTTTGGCCGCCTCTAAAATACCTTCGGCTAAATTCGGGTGATATAAGTGGAGTGTGCTCACTTTGAGTCCCATGCCTAATAAAGGTAAGGCTTTTTTGAAAAGCGCTTTTGCATAAGAATCGCA
>CAILUH010000219.1 GCA_903837335.1 uncultured beta proteobacterium
AATTTTCAGCAGGTAAAGCATTTAAAGACGCAGTAAATAAACGCAAGTAAATCTATTTTTCAATAAAAAAACCGCCACATAATGGCGGTTTTTTTATTGCTTTATTTTAATTACAGATTTAACTATGCTTATGAAACCCGTTGATAGTATAGATTTTGTGGATGATTCGCCTCGGCAAAGAACATCCAACGCTCTGCAAGTAAACCGCTGCAGTGAATCATAAAAGCGGCGATGATCCAGCCATAGCTTTGGGCAGAAATGGCATAAGCTAAGACAATCATCGGGATAAAGTAGGCGTTAAAGAAAATAATTTTGCGTAAATTGCTAATGACTAAATTACTTTGCTGATGAAAAAATTCGCGGGTATTAAAGCTGCCGCCCATTAAGCCCATAGAAGTTTGGCGAAGTTGCGGATTTTTAATTCCGGTAGCAGAATTTAAATTCGAGGTAGGCTTAAGCCGTTGATTCCGTCGCCAAATCCACAACTTAATATTTAGACAGATAAAGAGCAAAATAAAACCAAAGCCAGCAAGTAGTGAGGGTTCAAATGCAGGCATTGTTGTAGGCCAGATAGCAATTAAGCTAGCAAATAAGAGCCAGCCCGATGTGAGGCCTAGCGCTATAAAATTAACCAAGGTCAGGGGGTTTGCCCACTCTTGAATAAAGCGAATGCATTGATAAATTTGTGCGGTACAGACCCACAAGGCAATTGCCAAAATAATTAGTGCAAGCCACAACCAAGTTGACTGCTGCTGGTTAAGAGCAAAGAGCCAGGCAAGACCTGTAATTGCAATAAAGAGTGGCAAAACCAAAACTTCTCGGGAAAGCCAAGAGGTGCGCCACATGAGCATGGCTCGCCAAGCGCGTTCGGGATGCCCTAAATGAAAAAAGGAGGCGAGTAAGCTGATGATCAAAAGTGCTAGGGCAACTGGCAAAGCTAACCAAGCTAGAAAGTCACCAGGTAGCAAAGATGAACGAAAATTCAGCAGCGCAATGGAAATAATCAAACCTTGCGCCATGCCGGCCAGGGTAGTAAAAAATATCAGGGAAAAATTAGGTTGCATTAGTTTTCATCCATCACAGCTTGAATGGTGTCCATGATTGAACGGGGTAAATATTGATTGGCTGGTTGGGTTTCCCATTCAGGCATCAGCGAATAACCGCCGCGTTCTTTAATCGCGATACTGGCTTCTGATAGGGGATCATGCACGTCACCAAATATCCGCGCACTTGTTGGGCAGGCTAAGACACAAGCCGGCTTGCGCTCACTCTCGGGCAATGTTTCACTATAAATACGATCAACGCATAAAGTGCATTTAGTCATCACTTGACGCTCTTCGTCTAACTCACGGGCACCATAAGGGCAGGCCCAAGCACAATATTTGCAACCAATACATTTATCGTAATCGACCAGTACAATACCGTCTTCAGCACGTTTGTAACTTGCCCCAGTAGGACATACTGGCACGCACGGTGGATCCTCGCAATGTAAGCAGGACTTTGGAAAGTGAACAGTTTCCATTTTTGGAAATGAACCCGCTTCATAGGTTTGTACGCGATTAAAAAAAGTACCAGTGGGATTTTCGCCGTAAGCATGCAAATCAGTTAACGGGCCAGCAGACCCTTGGGTATTCCACTCTTTGCAAGAAGTGACACAAGCATGACACCCCACGCACACGTTTAAATCGATAACCAGGGCAAGTTGTTTATTGGTTTTCATTCAAACTCTCCTGCATTTTTTGCATTCTTACCTAAGGGCATGCCGGGTACGGTAAAGGCCTGCACTTGGGGCCAAGTTTCGGCAGGCTCGTTAGCATCGGCTAAGGCTAATTTGACGCGCACGTCATACCAGCCTGCTTGACCGGTAATGGGATCAGAATTACTTACGGTGAAGCCACCGAGTGCCAATTCCTCTGTAATTAGGTGGTTGAGCAGGAATCCTTTTTTCGATTCGTCGGCATTCGCGGCTAAGCTCCAAGCCGATTCTGCTTTGCCGATGGCATTCCAAGTCCATACTGTTCCCGGGTCAACGGCTTCCGAATGGCGCGCCATACATTTCACTTTGCCCCATTGCGACTCAATCCAAATCCAGGCCCCATCTGCAATACCTTGCTCAGTAGCCGTTTTAGTGTTTACAAATAAATAGTTATGACTGTGAATTTGCCTGAGCCAGGCATTTTGTGAATCCCAAGAGTGATACATCGCCATAGGTCGTTGGGTAATCGCATTCAAATTAAAGGTATTTAAATCGGTTACCTCTTCTTCAAGCGGGGGGTACCAAAATGGCAAAGGATCAAAGTACTTTTCAATCCGTTTTTTGAGGTGCTCTGGCGGAATTCGACCGGGGCGTTTGCCTTGCGCTGCTAAACGAAATTTCTGCAAGATATCAGAATAAACCGCAATCATAATCGGATCATTTTTTTGCCGAATGGCATTCGCCTTAGCAAAATCAAGGTAGCTCCGATTCCAATTGCGCATGTAATGATGCTCTTCAGGCATGTGATATTGGAAAACGCAATTGTTATCGGCGTAGTGTTGCCATTGATTCGCATTTGGTTCACCGCGCAAACTTTTCTCACCATCTTTGCCGCGCCAGCCTGCTAAAAATCCGATTCCCGAGTCGGGCGCGGTTTCAAAGCGCGTGATGAAATCGGTATAGCCAGTAAATTTACGTTGACCATCTGCAGTGGTAAACGCTGGTAATTTCAAGCGAGAAGCTAACTCCACAAGCACCTCTTGAAAGGGCTTGCAATCACCCATGGGGGGTAATACCGGTATACGAACGGAATCTACTGGCCCCTCGAATTCTGAAATGGGGCGATCGAGCATACTCATCACATCATGACGCTCTAAGTATGTCGTATCGGGTAAAACCAAGTCGGCAAAATCGACCATCTCCGATTGGAAAGCATCGCACACGACTAAGAAAGGAATCTTAAATTCACCATCCGGATTTTTTGAATTTAATAACTCACGTACCTGCATGGTATTCATAGTGGAATTCCATGACATATTAGCCATGAAAATCATCAGCGTATCAATGGTGTAGGGATCACCTTTAACTGCATTGGTAATCACGTTGTGCATTAAGCCATGCGCCGCTAGAGGGTGTTCCCAGGAATAGGCCTTATCAATACGCAGAGGTTGCTCATTGTTATCCAGCGCGAGGTCTTCAGGTTGAGTGGGCCAACCAAGTGGCGCTTTACCAAGCGGAGTATTGGGTTTGATATCATCCTCAGAAGAGGGCGGTTTGACATTGGGGGGCACCTGCCTTGGATAGGGCGCCTTATGACGAAAGCCACCTGGGCGATCGATGGTACCTAGTAAAGACATCAAGACGGCTAACCCACGGGTGGTTTGAAACCCATTGGAATGGGCTGAAAGACCGCGCATTGCATGAAACGCAACGGGTCGACCAATGACTTTATCGTGCTCAACACCCCAGACATCGGTCCATTGAATCGGGAGCTCGAAGGCTTGCTCGAAAGCAGCATGCGCCATTTCATTGGCGAGTTGTCGAATTCGCTCTGCGGAAATACCGGTGATGGACGCTGCCCACTCTGGCGTGGTGTCAGCAACTTGACGACGCAGTAATTCAAA
>CAILUH010000220.1 GCA_903837335.1 uncultured beta proteobacterium
CGCCGCCAACATACCAGAGATAGCAAAAATAATGCTGGTGGTTCGCACTGGATCAATTCCAGCTAAAGAAGAACCGAAGCGATTTTGGGCAACTGCTTGAATCTGCCTACCCCAAAGTGATTTTTTAATAAAAAGAGCGAGCCCGCATAGCAAGGAGATGGAAATGCCTGCCGCAATAATTTTTTGACCATTCAACATGATTGGACCAATTGCGATTCGCTGTGTACTGACTAGGCTTGGCCCCATAAAAGGAGATGGGCCAATCACCTTATCAACAAAGTGAATTAAAAATAGGGATAAAGCAAAAGTCACTACTACCGCATACTCATCCTTCACAATTGACCAACTCTGATAGCCTTGATAAAGGGGCCGCATGAGTAATTTCTCAATCGTTACACCAAGAAAAGCACCACCTGCCGCCGCTAGTAGCAGGGCAAACCAAGGATTAATTCCTAGCTTCATTGCAGTTAAAGCATAGGCATAGGCGCCCACCATGAAAAATTCACCATGGGCAAAATTGACAATGCGTAGAATGCCAAAAATCATTGATAAACCTACGGCCATGAGCGCGTAGAACAGACCCATAATGAGTCCGTTAATCGTTAAATCAAGAAATAATGGCATAAAAAATTCTTCTGCCTCAAGACATCAGGCAGAAGATAATGATTAATATAAAACTACTATCAAATTACTTGGGGTACTGTAATTTATTAACATTCAATGCCATGCCCGGGCCCTGCAAGAGAGTGGTATTACCAACAGCCTGATTTACCGCAGTTAACTGATAATTGACATAAGGAATATCCATCCATTGGTGATATGAAACACCAGGACGAGAATCAAAATTCATCGTGCCGCGTGCACCATCAAATTTACCGGTTTGCATAGCCGCCAGCATTTTGGCTGGGTCAGTACTCTTTGCCTGTCTGATTGAGTCCACTACAACCACCAATGAATCAACTGCTTGGAAAATCAAGCGATTTGGATCATTGCCAGTTTTGCGCTTATAAGCTACTGCAATTTGACGCGATAAGTCAGTTTGCTTCATCTCTGGGTGGTACATACCAATGGTCATTAAATACTTACCAGCTTCTTTTACGTTCTGCCAAAAATCTGGGTAGTCAGCCATACCTGCGCCGTCATAGACAATCGTTTTAGCCGTTGGCGCAACGCCTTGTTCATATAACTGATTTAAAGCAATATAAGCGCCGGGTGGCAACATGGTGAGCACAACTACATCGGGTGGATTAGCCTTTAAAGCCAAGATGGCTGGGGTAAAGTCCTTGCTCGCCCGATCTAAAGTTTCATACTTATATTCAATATTCGGTGCGGTCGCTTTTAATGCAGTACCCAAGCCTTTTGCCAAACCAATGCCGTAGTCCGTATTTTCAGCAAAAGCAACTACCCGCTTTACTTTCATCGCCTTTAATGTATCAGCCATCGATTTAGCAACTAGGGAGTTATAAGGGGAAGTGTTATAAACCTCTGGATGACCCTTCTCGCGTACCGAATCTGCCCAGCAATTTGTATTTACATAGGGAATTTGATAGCGATGTGCCACTTCAATTTCACTTAAGCAAACCGAGCTTTGGTGAGATCCAGTAATGGCTACTACCTTATCTTTCGTAATCAGCTTCTCTACTGCTGAACGTCCTTTTTCTGGCAGCCCTTGGCTATCTTCGAATACCAATTGAATTGGTCGTCCAAGCACGCCGCCCTTAGCATTGACAAGGTCACGATAAATTTCTAAGGCATCTTTAATTTGGGTGCCCTGCACTACTGAGCCGGGGGGAGACTGAGTAATCGAAATACCGATCAAAATGGGATCTGCAGCTCCCGCCTGAAAAGATGCTCCAAGTAACAAAGCGCCAGCTAAAAGCAGTTGTTTTGATAAATGCTTCAACATAAAACCCCCTAAACATAATCGTTAGATTTACTACAACTACTCTTTATACAATAAATACTGGCAGAAAACAGTCATTAATCGGGTATTCCCTAGTGCTGCTGGCTACTTTTTAAATGGCTTAACCTTCTGGTGCTGGCTGCCCAAGCCCTCAATGCCACATGAAATGGTATCGCCAACTTTTAAGTATTGGGGCTTGGGCTTCATCCCCATGCCTACTCCAGGAGGCGTACCGGTAGCAATAATGTCGCCAGGCATTAAAGTCATAAATTCACTCGCGTAACTCACAATTGTTGCCACATCGAAAATCATCGTTTTTGTATTGCCTCGTTGCATGGGTTTTCCATTCACATCGAGCCACATATTTAAATTCTTCGCATTTTTAATTTCATCAGCCGTTACTAGCCAAGGGCCAACAGGACCAAAGGTGTCACAGCCCTTGCCTTTATCCCAGGTACCCCCACGCTCGAGTTGATATGCTCTCTCACATAAATCGTTAATCACGCAATAGCCAGCAACATATTTAGAGGCCTCTTTTTTGCTAACGTAACGGGCTTTTTTGCCAATCACCACACCAAGTTCAATTTCCCAATCTAGTTTCTTTGCCCCCCTAGGTGAAACTAAATCATCATTAGGCCCACAGAGACTTGAATTTGCTTTCAGAAAAATTATCGGTTCTGTTGGTATTGCCATGTTGGCTTCTATTGCATGATCGGTGTAATTAAGCCCAATGGCAATAAATTTAGTGACGCCATTGACTGGGACTCCAAAGCGCTGCTTACCCTTCAC
>CAILUH010000221.1 GCA_903837335.1 uncultured beta proteobacterium
AATGCGGCCATTACTTCTAACGGGGCCATCTAAGCGTTGTAGATTACAGTTCACTACCCACGTTAAATTATCTAATTTTTCACGCGAGGCCAAGGTGAGGGCGCTCATACTCTCGGGCTCATCCATTTCGCCGTCACCAAACACACCCCATACTCTGCGCTGCGAGCAGTCGAGTAAATTACGATGGCTTAAGTAGCGCATAAAACGGGCTTGATAAATTGAACTGATAGGGCCAATTCCCATTGAGCCAGTAGGAAACTGCCAAAAATTGGGCATGAGCCACGGGTGGGGATAACTTGATAAGCCCTGCACACCAATTTCTGCGGCCGTAATTTCTTGGCGATAATGCGCTAGGTCTTGTTCGGTTAAACGGCCCTCAAGATAGGCGCGGGCGTAGACACCGGGTGCACTATGAGGCTGAAAAAATACTAAATCGCCATTGTGTTCGGATGTGCGGCCATGATAAAAGTGATTAAATCCCACTTCAAATAAATCAGCAGCACTAGCATAGCTGGCAATATGTCCGCCTAGTTCGCCGTAAGCTGTATTCGCTTTTGCGACCATTGCTAATGCATTCCAACGCATCAAGGAAGCAATTTTTTCTTCGATTGCTAGATCGCCGGGAAACACCCCTTGCTTGGCTACCGTAATTGTATTTACTAAGGGAGTAACTAATTCAGGAGACCAACCAATTTGTTGTTGATGGGCGGTGCGGATTAGCATATCGAGCAAATGCTTGCCCCGCTCTTCGCCATTTGCAGCAATGGAATTAATAAATGCTTCCGCCCACTCGGCGGTTTCAGTTGGGTCGATATCGTGCGGGTTTTGCATAGCTATTAATATACAAAGAGTGCCCTGAAATAGGATTGCAAATTATGGTCAAATACCATTAAATTAAGCATAAAATGCTAAATAAACCACTTTTATAGAACTTTATGCAACTAGATGCCATTGATTTAAGAATCTTACAAGAACTTCAAAATGACAGTTCACTGAGTAATGTAGCCTTGGCTAAGCGCGTGCATTTATCACCATCCCCATGTTTATTGCGTGTGCGTGCACTAGAGGCAAATCAGGTAATTCAACGTTATGTGGCCTTGGCCAACCCTAAGGCCCTGGGACTTGATTTAAATGTATTTATTTCGATCAGCTTAAAAGAGCAGTCAAAAACGGCCCTCGCTGAATTTGAACAACGTATTGCCGAGCAACATGCGGTAATGGAGTGCTATTTAATGACTGGCGATTGCGATTATTTAATTCGGGTTGCTGTATCCAATATTGGCGATTTAGAAAAATTTATTCTGGAGCAATTAACCCCCATTGCGGGAATAGAAAAAATTCGTTCTAGTTTTGCATTAAAGCAAGTTTCTTACAAAACTGCTTTGCCTTTGCCTTAATAAAAAGAATTTATTTGTCGAGTCATTTTTTTAACATCGATTCCATTTCGCGTCGTACTCGAATTGCTTCATTACTGATATCAAAATTGACATCATTCCAGCATACCGGCTTGCCGGCTGCCACAGCATTTTTAAGTGGTAGGCGGTGTGCTAACCCAATGGGCAAGCCGCCCATTGCTAAGGAATCAGTAGCAGGCATTAATTTACCGTAGACAGTAAAACCACCTTCTCCATCCAGTATTTCTCCAGCCTTTAAGTCGCGTTTAGCCGTAGCCACGACATCGCCGTTAAAGGCGGTAGTTGCACCTGTTGCTTCTCTGCGCAAAGCCACGCTCGCAACTGAAATGCCAAGCTCGAGACCAATTAAGTGATAAGGCTTATACATCGCCGCATACCAGCCACTGGCATCCGTTTTAAGACCATATTGCAAGAAACAGTTACGAACATATTCGTTCGGTGCTTCAAAGACAATATAAACGCCCCAACGTAAGTCTCGAAAGACAGGGCGACCATCGCGCTCAACAGAAGAGACTACTTCAACTGTGCCCTTAAAAGGCAAGATACCGCCATCAGCTACTGGTCTTAAGATGGTGGGCAGATCATCTACACCACAGGGCGGAAATAACAAGCCATTTTTGGGTGGCTGTAAACCACAGGCATTCGATACGGCAGCCATTTCAAGTGCAGACTTGGTGCCATCTAAAAAAGAATTAAACATTTGTGCATTAAAGTCACCGCTACCAACTTGCTCAGGGGTAAATCCGTAGTGCCCCCATACTGTGTCTGGAGTTGCTTGGTGATAGATCGGTAAATATTTTGTGCCTTTACCTGCACAAACCACGTCCATCCCAATCGTCTCAGCCCAATCAACTAATTCAGCAATAAGGGATGGCTGATCGCCTGATGCCATTGAATAAATAATGCCAGCATCTGCAGCTTTTTTAGCTAGATAGGGACCCGCCAGCACATCGGCCTCTACATTCACCATGATGATATCTTTGCTATGTTCACAGCATTTCAGGGCATGATGAATGCCTGCCGCTGGACTGCCAGTAGCATCAATAATGACTTCAATCTGTTGATTGGCGATCATGCCATCGGCATCATCAGTAATGAATGTTTTGCCGGTTTGATACGCATTCTCAAAAGATGACGCGTTGTATTGGTCAGCGTTCCAACCCACGCGGGCTAAAGAATCGCGCGCCCGTTGAGGCGCTAAGTCGGCAATGCCTAATAAGTGAATGCCAGGGGTTCTTGGCACCTGGGCTAAATACATCGAGCCAAATTTTCCCGCACCAATAATGCCTACTCGCACGGGCTTACCTTCTGCCGCACGCTGTTTGAGTTGTTGAATTAGGGACATAACAAACCTTTCAATAAGAGTGCTGCTATTTTCACATTTTTTAGTTAGCATAGGTTCATCAATTGCAGTCGTAGTTCAGGCAGGGCATCCGCTCAGCCTAGGGCTTTCCCTGATGGCGAGTGGTTACAGGGCGGACTTTTAACCCCCTAACGGATTAATTGATTACACTTTCACTTATTGTTAAAAAAGAATCGACGAGGTCAAAATGCGTTTATCTCCAGAACAACTAGCCCAGTTTGATAAAGAAGGTTATTTATTCTTTCCCAGCTTATTTAGCCCTAGTGAAGTGAAAACCCTGACTGATGCTGTCCCTGAACTGTATAGTCGCAAAGAGGCTTATAACGTCCGTGAAAAAGGTAGCGAATCTGTGCGGACTAATTTTGCCGCTCATTTAATTAGTAAGCCATTTGCTAAATTGGGCAAGCACCCCAGAATGATTCAACCAATTGAAGATTTATTGGGCGAGCAGTTATATATGCATCAATTTAAGATTAACGGCAAGATGGCTTTTGATGGCGATGTTTGGCAGTGGCATCAAGATTATGGCACTTGGTTAAACGACGATATGATGCCAACCGCGCGGGCGATGAATGTGGCGATTTTTTTAGATGATGTCAACGCCTTTAATGGTCCCCTGATGTTTATTCCGGAAAGTCATAAGCGCGGTGTAATCGCCGCCAAACATGATTTAACTACAACCAGTTATCCATTATGGACGGTGGACAATGATTTAATTTCACAATTAGTGGCTCGTGCAGGTGGCAAAAATGGCGGCATTATTAGCCCTACCGGGCCGGCAGGATCAATGATTTTATTTCATAGTTGTTTAGTACACGCATCTACAAGTAATTTGTCGCCATGGAATCGGGTCAGTGTGTATTTAAGTTTATGTGCCGTGTCAAATCATATCCGTCGGCATAAACGTCCTGAATATATTGCCCATCGTAATTTTGAGCCCATCGTGTGTTTGCCGGATGATTGTTTGTTAACCGATTATCCAGTCGACGTGCCATGGGAGCATGGCGTACCAGCGAGTGCGCTAGAGACTTCGCTTGAGACCATTGCTTAAAGGAAGACTTCGTTGAACAAGCCTGAAAAACAAGTGCAAAACTATCGCTTGCAGCTTGAAAAAACCGTCAAACCGTTACCGATTGTGGACTACAGCTTTGCGAGCGATAACGCGCTAGAGTTAATGAAGGCCAAATCCTTACCGAGCACAATTCAAAATACGAAGATTCAGACCGAGTTTGATTTAGCGCAGGCCTGGAGTAGTTTTGCGAAGAAATTGTTAGGTCAACGTAAATTGGCTGAATCTGAGATTGCGTGTTGGGATGGTCATTACGACCAATTAGGTCGAGTGATGTTGGAATTAATGCGCATGAGTAGAGATAAGCCTGAAATGCTTAGCCAGGAAGAGGTTTATGAAATGATTCCGGATTTAGAGGAAATCACTTTCATTAGTAAGCCAGGGCGGATTGAGGACAAAATGTTTTGTCGTATTTGGTTTTCATTAATTCGGCATCCAGCATTTCTGGAGCTTGAAATTCATGAAAAAGAAGTGGTGGCATTTCAATATTGGCAAAACTTATTTACTTTAGCGCTGGGTAAAACGAATAGCGAACTACAGAAGCAAAACGCTTAGACTGCGCGTTAACTGTTCAAAATGAGCAAAAAATGAAAATATTAATTGTTGGTGCGGGCGGTATTGGCGGTTACTTTGGCGCAAAACTAATTCAGGCAGGGGCAGATATTACCTATCTTCTGCGCCCTAAACGGCATGGGCATATTCAGGCAAATGGCTTAGCGATTGAAAGTCCGCGAGGCAATTTTCTTATTCATCCACAAGCGATTACTGTAGATCAATTAACGCCTATCTATGATCTAGTCATTTTGGCGCCAAAAGCATTTGATTTAGCGAATTGCTTAAATGACCTTGAAAAAGTTGGCCTCAAAGCCCTATTTTTACCTTTTTTAAACGGCCTTACGCATCTCGATGCCTTGGATCAGCAATTTGGTAGAGACCGTGTCATGGGGGGTGTGGCACATATTGCCGCAATGATTACGGAGGAAGGTGCAGTAAAGCAATTAAGCGATTTACATATTCTGACGGTTGGACATCGGACGCCGGAGCAAGAGGCAATAGCGCGGGCATTTTTTGCCCTCTGTCAAAAAGCCGACTTCGATCATTTTTATAGCGAGAAGATTGAGCAAGCTTTATGGGATAAATGGGTTTTCTTGGCCACTTTAGCGGGCATGACAACCTTATGCCAGGGTTCGGTTGGGCAAATAATTGCTACTCCGTATGGTCAAGAGCTCTCGTTAGGGATGTATGCTGAATGTTGCGCAATAGCGCAAGCAACTGGATTTTCGATTGGTGATCAAGCACGCAATAAAGCGACTGAGCTTTTAACGCAAGTGGGCTCGCCATTTACGGCATCCATGCTACGCGATTTACTGTCTAAACAGAAAACAGAACACGAACATATTTTGGGTCAAATGATTCAAAAAGGGCTGAGCGTAAATATTCCATGCCCATTGGTAAAGATGGCCTACACCCATATGGCAGTTGCTGCGCAGAAATAAAAAAGCGCCTGTGAGGGCGCTTTTTTATACTGTAAAGGCATTGCAACCAAGTTTGGCCTAGCCACCGCCGTAAAGGAAGTTAGGTAGCCATAGCGTCATTCCTGGCCAAATATACATAAAAACCATACATAAAATGACTATGAGCATGTATGGCATCATGCCAGCAAAAATCTGATTGAGCGTAACACCTGGCGGTGACACTCCCTTCAGATAGAAGGCTGACATTGCCACTGGTGGCGATAGGAACGCTGCTTGTAAGTTCACGAATACCAAGGTGCCCCATAACAAGGGATCGATTTGGAAGTGTGTCAACAAAGGCAGGAAGATTGGCACAAAAATGACAATGATCTCAGTCCACTCCAAAGGCCAGCCAAGGAAGAAAATAATCGCTTGAGACAGGAGCATGAATTGAATTGGCGTCAAATCTAATAAGAGTACCCATTTTTCAATAATCGATTGGCCGCCAAGGATTGTAAAAACAGCAGAGAACAGCGCTGATCCCACAAACAACCAACACACCATGGAGGTTGTTTTAGCAGTGAGAAAAACAGCCTGCTTAGTGCGATCAAAGTTTAATGTGCCAGCTTGATATGCCAAAACAAAAGCTCCAAACGCACCCACCGCAGCCGATTCTGTCGCGGTAGTAATGCCCAATAAGATCACCGCTAAAACCAAAATGGTGAGTATGCCTAAAGGCAATACCGACTCAATAAGCAGCTTGAGAATTTCAAACTGCTCCTCATCTAGCTTTATATAGTAGTAGATTAATAGTAAGAGCAGCAGTACCGAGCTTAAGCCAAAATACAACTCAAAGTTTTCTGGTGGGCCAGCAGCCGCTTCAGGTTCAGCAGCGCCTGCAATTGGTGCATCGCCAGCAGCCGCATCAAGGGCTACTAACGGTGCATCCGCTTCTTCAGCCTCTTTGACTTTAATGTTATCTGAAGTCGCGTCTAGTGAAACTAAGCCCTCTTCAGCTGGCGCAGCTTGATCAGCAGGTGCAGCTTTAGCAACTTGAGTGGCTACGGGAACATTTTGCGCATCGCGTTCGGCTTGCTGATGGATGATGACATACCACCAAACACCCCATAAAGTTACAGCAGCAAGAATAAATGGCGTTAAGACTGCCAGTACATTTTGGGCAATTTTGCCAAATGTGAGCCGCGCCTCCGCAGGTGCGTTGATAAGCTTCGCCGGTGAAAATAGCGCCTTAAAGGTAGCCAAAAACATATTGTGTGCATATTGCTCACGCAAAAAACGCAAAGGTGCAGGAATGGGCACTTGCTGTTTTTCAGGGGATAATTTAGGCGCTACTTTAGGATTTATTAAGGCCCAGCCAATGATGTAAACCAAGTATAAAAATGCGAGAAAGAAACCTGGCACCATCGCAGCAGCATATAACTTCACTACGGATTGGCCGGCAACCGCCGCATACACAATAATCATTACTGAGGGTGGTATCAAAATACCGAGAGTACCGCCAGCTGTAATAACGCCTGCTGCTAAGCGGGTATCGTAGCCTGCGTTGAGCATGGGTTTCATGGCGATCACGCCCATTAGCACGACAACTGCGCCAACTAGGCCGCTGGCAATACCCCAAAATGTACAAACAATTAAGGTCGCAACAGCAAGTGACGCGGGTACCCGACGAAAGGCGAGCTGAATGCTATAGAACATTTTGTCAACCAATGCCCCTCGTTCCATGACATAGCCCATTAAAACAAATAGGGGAATGGACAACAGCACATCGTTGGTCATACCTCCAAACGTTCTTTGTACCATCAGGGTAAATACCTTATTGGCAGTCCAACTTTGGGATGGGTCGTAAAAAGCGGCAAAACCATACATCATGCCCAGGCCCATTAAGGTAAACGCTGTTGGAAAGCCCAGCATGATTACCACAATGATCAGGCCCAACATGCTGAGGCCAAGTATTGGATCACTCATGGTTTATCTCCTTAGTTTGGCCAATGCGTTGGTGCGCGGCCTCATCAATCGCTTTAGCATTTTTCATGCCCATTTGACGAGCCTCTTCATCAACGTGAGTTGAAGCTGCTAACTGCTGTTCAATCACATCAATTTCTTCTGCATCTTTTAAGCGCGCTGGCCATTCGCCTGTTTTAATACAAACAATACAGCGCAAAATTTCGACAAAACCCTGTAGGAGTACAAAAGCGCCAGCAATCGGAATAATGGTTTTAAAGGGATACAACGGCGGCCCATTAGCAATTTGGGTGGTATGTTCGCCGATGCGCCAAGATTCTGCTGCATAGGTGTAACCCGCATAAACTAAAGCGGCAATACCAGGCAAGAAAAAGGTAATGTACAGAATTAAGTCAAGAGTCGCTTGAGTACGAGGCTTCATTGAGCCGTACAGAAAGTCGCCACGTACGTGGCCATTTTGTGCCAAGGTGTAGGCACCGCACATCATAAAAAGGGTGCCATAGGCCATTACAGATAGCTCGCCAATCCACGCCGATGGAGAATTCAGGGCGTAGCGACGAACGACATCCGTGCATACCATCAACATTAATAGAATAATGAGCCAAGCCGCTGCCTTACCCACAAAGGTGCTGATCTCGTCTACTCTTAGCATGAACTTATTCATCCATTACCCCTAAAAAAACTTCATTGAACCAATCTAACTAGGTATTGCTATAAAAAAACCGGACGGTAAGCCGTCCGGTTTTGCATCTAAATTAAATCATCTTAAATCATCACAATTATGCTTTTGGTTGCGCATCTTTGAAGTAATGATCGTAGGCAATCTTAAAGTCAACATCGGTTAAGAGCTGCCAACGCACTGCACGTTGAGCAAAGGCTTTTTGTGAATCAAGCACTTTCTTAAACATGGCATTTTCAGCTGCTTTTTTGGCAATAATTTTATCCCAAGCATTTAGCTGGGCTACCAAAATCGACTTCGGTGTTGCATAAAACTTCACCTTATCTTTAGTTTGCAACTCAACAAAGTCTTTTGAGTAACGATCAATTGCTTTCCAAGACATATCGGCTGAAGCAGCTTGGGTGGCGATTGAGAGAATAGCGCGTAGATCAGGCGCTAATGAATCATATTTCTTCTTATTGAAGATAATTTCAAATTGCTCTGAGCTTTGGTGAAAGCTTTGCAGCATGTTGATCTTAGAAACATCAGGGAAGCCCAATACACGATCTGAAGAAGCATTATTAAATTCAGCAGCATCTAAAAGACCACGATCCATCGCGGGAATAATATCGCCGCCAGGTAAGGCCTGAACTGATGCGCCCATATCGGTAAAGATTTCAATGGAGAGGCCAACAGTACGATATTTCAAGCCTTTCATATCTTCCGTTTTAGCAATTGGCTTTTTAAACCAGCCGAGTGGCTGAGTTGGCATTGGGCCATAAGGGAAAGACACAACATCTAACTTCAAGCCCGAATAAATTTCATTTAACAGTTGTTGACCACCACCATATTGGTTCCATGACAAAACGGTATTGGCATCCATACCGAATGCTGGGCCTGAACCCCATAAGGCCAAGGCTGCACTTTTACCGTACCAATAAGCCAACACACCGTGACCGCCATCTAATGTGCCGCTTGAAACAGCATCCAGTAGATCAAAGGCTTTGACAACTGAGCCAGCTGGTAGAACTTCAATTTTTAGACGCCCACCCGACATTGCATTCACTTTGGCAGCGTAGTCATTGGCATATTCATGAAAGATATCTTTCGTAGGCCAAGTAGACTGAAAGCGCAAAGTGATAGGTTGAGCTTGTGCTTTCGAAATCATTGGGAATCCGAGAGCAGCAGCGCCTACGGAGCCAGCAGCAGCGCCTTTTAAGAATTTACGACGTGGAACTTGATTTTTAATTTCAGACATTGAATTCTCCCAGATTTTATTTTTTTACATCTTGTACATTCTTACAAGAAAGTAAGTATAAGACCTCTAGAGGGTTAAAAACCCTCGGGAAAACCCTCAAATACGCCCTAAATAGGGGATTTATTGACCTTAATCGACTGCTTTGACCATATCTTCTACGACCTTCTTAGCATCCCCGAAGACCATCATGGTTTTATCCATGTAGAAGAGTTCGTTGTCGAGGCCAGCATAGCCTGCCGCCATTGAGCGTTTATTAACAATAATGGTTTTAGCCTTAAATGCTTCCAAAATCGGCATACCAAAAATGGGGCTTCCTGGAGTACGGGCGGCTGGGTTAACCACGTCATTGGCGCCCAAAATAAGTACCACATCGGCTTGACCAAAATCGCTATTAATGTCTTCCATTTCAAAAACTTGATCGTAGGGTACTTCAGCTTCAGCTAACAATACATTCATATGGCCAGGCATCCGCCCAGCGACAGGATGAATAGCATATTTAACCGTAACCCCATGATGGGTAAGTTTTTCAGTCAACTCTTTCAGCGCGTGTTGAGCACGGGCTACAGCTAGACCGTAGCCCGGCACGATGATGACGGTATCAGCATTACTCATTAAAAAGGCTGCATCTTCTGGCGAGCCCGTTTTATAGTTTTTAGGGGCGCCATCGTCATCGCCACTTGCTGATACTTCGGCACCAAAGCCGCCGAGCAAGACCGCTAAGATTGAGCGGTTCATTGCCTTACACATAATGTAAGACAGAATTGCGCCCGATGAGCCTACGCATGCACCAGCGATGATGAGCACGGGATTATTTAGCGTAAACCCAATGCCTGCAGCAGCCCAACCTGAATAACTATTCAACATGGAAACTACAACTGGCATGTCGGCACCACCAATAGGAATGAAGAGTGTCACACCCAGTACTAAAGCAATACCGCACATGATTAAGAAAGCGCTATGACTATCCAATAGATAGTAAGCAATACCGCCACCCAGCATGGAGAGAGCTAAAACTAAATTAAGTAAGTG
>CAILUH010000222.1 GCA_903837335.1 uncultured beta proteobacterium
ATGTCTCGTAATTCTGCCGAATGGCTTAAAACCCCGAGTTTTCCGAACTCGCATTTTGTCGATAGCCGCATTTATACCGATGAAGGTTTATTTAAAGAAGAGCAAGAAAAAATCTTCAATAAAAGCTGGATTATTGCTTGTCATGAGAGTGAGCTAGTAAATGCTTTCGATTACCGAACTTTCTCGCATCCAGGTGGCGCTCCTTTAATCATCGTGCGCGGCGAAGATATGCAAGTGCGTTCTTTTTATAATATTTGCCCGCACCGTGGTAACACGCTTTTGTATGATCCTGTGGGCAATGCGAAGCGCATCACTTGTATTTTCCATGCCTGGATGTTTGATACTAAAGGCAAGTGTATTGAAATTTCACGTGGCCCACAGGGCTACCAAGATCGTTATACCTGTGACAATGCAGGCTTGAGAGAAGTTAGAACTGAAATTGGTTACGGTGGCTTCGTTTGGGTTAATGTAGATGATCAAGCGCCGACGTTAAAAGAATATATCGGCGATTCGATGAATATGCTGGATGATAATTTATCGATGCCATTGGAAGTATTTCATTATCACAAGGCTGTCGTCGACACGAACTATAAATTGTGGCATGACACGAATAGCGAGTTTTATCACGATTACATGCATTACTTCAACAAAGCTACAGGCATGATGCAGCCTGGTTATTTTGATCGTAAATATACTGGCTATCCTAATGGACACGCAACTGTAGGATCAATGGAAGTAAAGTATGACGCGTATACCAAGGGTAGCAAAGAACGCGCTGTAGGCTGGCCAGGTTTAGCGCCAGGAGGCTGGATTTTGATTGATATCTTCCCTGGTATGACATTTAATTTACGCACTTCGGTATTACGCATGGATACTGCTATTCCATTGGGTCCGAATAAATTGATTATTGAATTTAGAGGTCTTGCACCGAAAAGCGATACTCCTGAGCAGCGTGCTGAGCGTATACATGACCACAATGTCATTTGGGGTCCATTCGGCCGAAATCTGCATGAAGATTTGCTTGGTGTTCATGGTCAAGGTCGAGCAATGCGTGACGGCAGCGATAGCAAGTGGGTGATTCATGGTCGCGAGGAAAATTCGACGATTCATGATGAGGTTGGCATGCGCCATTTTTATGCAGAGTGGAGCAAAAAAATGCAACGACCCGCTTTCAATCCGCTTGGCGATAACAAGTTAAACGCTGTTAAAGAAGTTGCCTAATTTACCAGTTACTTAATTTTTAAAGGCTTAATGATGGATGATCGCGTACAAATTTCGGAGCTGATTTATAAAAGCTTTTTGACTTTAGACGACTTAAATTTTGAGGGCTTCATTGCTTTATGTGATACCAATTACAACTACAAAATTACGGCCTATAGTCCTGAAATACGTAAAGAAATGATTTGGTTAGAGGAGTCACGTGATTCTTTGAAATTGTTATTTGATAACTTGCCAAAACACAATAGCGATCATTCACGACTCGCCCGTTTGGGTAACGTGTATTTAGTCAATAAATCCGGCGCGCATGAGTGGGATGTGGTTACCTTTCTAGAGGTTTTTAGAACCACTCTAGATGGTGGCGCAACCGAATTATTTGCAGTCGCCAAGGTGTATGACAAGATTACTGAAGCCAATAAAGAATTTAAATTACTAAATCGTGAAATTAAGATGGAGACCCGGATGTTTGGTTTTGGTCACCATATTCCTTTTTAAGGGCTGATAAGTACCACGATGAAAGTTGAATTAATTGGCGCGGGCGAAACTGTCCAAGTTTATGAGTCTAAATCGAGCAGCCGTCTTTTATATTCTGGCCTAAAAGAGGGTGCTGACGTACCCTATGAGTGCGCAACAGGAACATGCGGCACCTGTAAAGTAAAGCGTATTTCTGGTGAATTTAGCTGGCTGTGGCCTGAAGCTCCAGCACGCGCGCTATTGAAATCGGCAGATGATTTTTTGTTATGCCAATGTGCGGCTTCAACTGATTTAAAAATCGAGGTGCGCTCGAAATTAAAAGACCTTAAGGAAATTGCCCAAAGGCCACAATGGTTGACCGGTGAAATTAACAATTCGGCTACGGTTGCCCCAGGCGTAATGACTTTTTCGGTGAAACTTTCCCAGCCAATTTCATTTTTACCAGGGCAATTCATGGTCATAGAATTTGCTGGTATTCAAGGTGGTAGAGCATGGTCCATGACCAATGAGGCCAAACTAACTGATACGCTCGATTTTGTCATTAAAAAGAAACCCCAAGGACTTTTATCTGACTACTTGTTTGCGAAAGAAAATTTAATTGGGCTTAAGGCTAATTTATTTGGGCCCATTGGTAAGGCAGTTTACGATGGTGCATTAGATCGAGATTTAGTCTGTATAGCAGGCGGCACTGGAATGGCTGGAATGATGTCAATTTTGTCAGCCTTTATTGCTTCGGGTGCATATCTACGAAATCGTGCTGATGTTTTTTTTGGGGTCCGTACGCCTGCTGATTTATTTTTCGAGCAAGAGCTGAAGCAATTTATTGAGCAATCAAAAGGGGCCTTAAGAGTCATCGTCGCTTTTTCAGATGCTGCTGCAAGTCCCGAATTCATTGCTGCAAACCCATTACTCAAATTTGACCAGGGATTTGTTCACGAAGTGGCAATGCGCGAGATGGAAGGGCACTTTACCCCCAAAACGAGAGCCTATTTAGCTGGTCCTCCACCCTTGGTGGATGGTGCTTTAAGAATGCTGTTATTAAAAGCCCGTTTACCTGCGACGGAAATTTTGTACGATAAATTTGGCTAAAATATGACAAATTTTATTGCAATCATTAACAACATGTATTGGAAATAGTATGGCTTCAACTTTTATCTGCAAAAAATCGGACATTCCACAAGATGGGTTCAAGGTTTTTGATGTCGCTGATGGTAAGGTTCTCATTGCTAATTCAGATAATGCCTACTATGGCTACAACGGCTATTGTCCCCACCAAGAGGTTTGTCTAGCAGAAGGCCTTTATGACGGTAAGGTCTTAACCTGTCATGAGCACTTATGGCAGTGGGATATTGCCTCTGGTGAACCACAGGGTTTAGCGGAAGCCCCTTTGGTACTTAGGCCTATTGAGCAAATTAATGATGAAATTCGCCTGATAGATACTGCTTGAAGCTCAATTTTCTTGTTATTTAAAAGAACTCTTTTATAACTAAGGGATAACACCGATTCAGAATTTTATAAATTCCTATATTTTCCAATAGTAGGCTTATTTATAGGAATTTAAATAACGACGAGTTAACAAACTGGTCATTAATTGTGGAGACAAGAATGAAATTTTTATCAATCAAAAAACAAAGCTTGAAAGTTTTGCTGGCTGGAGTAGTTAGCCTTGGAAGTATTTCACCTAGTTTTGCCGATAACATTGATTACGGTAAAGTTGGCTCCCCAATTAATTTGGTGGTTGGATATCAACCCTATTACACTGAATCGTGGTCGGGTGTAGTGATGCGTGGCAAGAAGTTTTACGAAAAATATTTACCTAAAGGCTCTACGGTTGAATTTCAAGTCGGCCTACAGGGTGCCATTATTGTGAACAATATGTTAGCTGGCAAACAGCAAATTGGTTACTTGGGTGATATGCCTGCGATTGTTTCGACTACCAAGCCTGAAGTTGCCGATATTCGCCTGGTAGGTGTATTAGGAATGAGTAACGATATGTGTAACGTTGTTTTGGTTAGACCCGATGCGCCAGACTTTAAAACCCCCAAAGATGCTTTGCAGTGGTTAAATGGCAAAATTGTGGCTGCACCTAAAGGCTCATGTGTAGATCGCTTTGTATTAGATGCGTTCAAAAAAGAAAACATTAAGCCAGAAAGTTACCTGAATCAAAATATTGAAGTTATTACCAGTAACTTTAGAGCGAAAAAAATTGATGGCGCTGCAATTTGGGAGCCAACAGCTTCTAAATTAGTCGAAGAGGGCTTAGCAAAGCGCGTCGCATCGGGCTATACCGTTGGCTTAAGTGACGGCGCTTTTTTAGCGATGCGTGATGATTTGATTAAGGCTAGACCTGATATTGCTCAAGCTTGGATGAATGCGGAATTAGATGCGCAACTCTTTTTGGCTGACGAGAAAAATGCTAAAGAGGTCATTGATATTGGTATGGCATACACCACTGGCTTTACCCGCTCATCGATTTCTAGATCAGTTTACGGTCAAAGCCCAGACCAAATGGGCAGTAAAGTGCGCTTCACCTTGCCCTTTACTTTCACTCCTGATGCCCGTAAGTTGGTCGCTGGAGCAACCTCATTCTTAAAAGAAATGAAGGCTATTAATGTGGCTGAATTACGGAGCGATGCAATCGTAACGAAGTTTGCTGATGAAGCTTTAAAGGCGAGAAACCTCAAAGCACCAGTGGGCGATGTCACCGTGATTAACCCTGCACCAAATTAATTTTTATCCGACCCCCTTTGTAACTAAAGGGGGTTTTTTTTCGAGTCTTAATTTATCAAATGATTTTTAGTTTAGCGATTATTGCCCTTTCATGACGAATTCAAACGAATCAAATCCAACAGTAAAGCAGCAACGCCTTAGCTTCGAAATACGCGAAGGTTCATTGTTGGCAAAAATACTAAGTCCACGACTGTTTTTGATGCTGGTTGGCTTCATTATCTTTTTAGGTTTTTGGCACTTATCTGTTGAAGTCTGGCGCTTGCCGCGCTTTGCGCAAATGCCAGCTTTGCGTACTGTAGTTACAGAGATATTGAGTCCAAATCCGACTTATGGCATTTCTATTTTTGTTGGCGAATATTACCAACACATCCTTGCTAGTTGCTTACGCGTTTTCATTGCTTTTGCTTTAGCCACTTTATTGGGTGTACCGCTTGGTCTTTTCTTGGGTTGGTCAACGAAATTTAGGGAATATGTTTTCCCCGTGTTCGAAATGCTTCGGCCCATTCCGATCTTAGCTTGGGTTCCACTGGCCATCATCATGTTTACCAGCTTAGAGGCGCCAGTTATCTTCTTAGCCTTCCTCGCTTCATTTTTTGTGACTGCCCTGAACACCATGCTTGGTGTCGAATCAATTGATGAATCTTACTTTAGAGCGGCGAAGTGTTTAGGCGCAAAAGACTATCAAGTATTTTTAAATGTTGTGATCCCCGGCGCCACGCCTTTTATATTTACAGGTTTACAAATTTCTATTGGCGTTTGCTGGTTCTCTCTGGTAGCCGCTGAAATGGTATCGGGTCAGTTTGGCCTTGGCTACATTATTAATACGTCGTATACCAATGTTCGTTATCCAACCATCATTATTGGCATGGTTACTTTAGGATTTATCGGCTACCTAACTAGCGCAATGGTGCGGGCGGTGGGTAAGCGATTGATGCAATGGCGTATGCGCGAACTTGCGCTATCTGGAAATTAAGTGATGAATGAATCTGTAAAAACAAGCCCAAATATGGGCCGCGGTCAAATTTCAATTAATGACGTAGTCAAGATCTATGATCCTGAGGGTGCCGCTGTCATGGCAGTAGACCATTGCTCGCTAGAAATTGCTGCTGGTGAAATTTGTATGATTGTTGGTCCTTCTGGCTGTGGAAAAACCACCCTATTAAATGCGATAGCAGGCTTTCATAGTATTGATAGTGGCAGTATTACGATGGACGGACAGCTCCTCTGCGGCCCAGGTAAGCCTCAGGCAACCCCAGGCTCTGATCGCATCGTGGTGTTTCAGAATGGCGCGCTATTTCCCTGGAAAAATGTGCTCGATAATTTAATGTTTGGTCCTGTCATGGCCGGCAAAATGGGTCTCAAAGAAATCAAAGAAAAAGCTTTTTCGATGATGGCAGATGCAGGTTTGTCTGGCACTGAAAATAATTTTCCTGGCGAGCTTTCTTCAGGTGTACGCCGTCGAGTTGAAATTGTGCGCGCTTTAATGAATGATCCTAGCGTCTTGTTATTAGATGAACCCTATCGCGCACTCGATTCATTAACCAAATCAGTGATGCATGAAGCGCTCTTGGATATTTACTATAAAAATAAAGTGACTATTTTCTTTATTACGCATGATCTACAAGAGGCTTTATTTTTAGGCAATAAAGTGGCGATTATGACCAGCCGCCCATGTAAGCCAAAAAAAGTCCTGACCGTCGATATTCCATATCCAAGAAGTTATAGCGTCGTAACCGATCAACGTTTTAGGGATTTAATGGAAGAGACTAGTGAATTGGTTCATGAAGAAGCGAAAAAATCATTTGCTGCCGGCGAAAGGGAGGGCTAGTTGATGATTCGCTCAGTGCAAAAATTCTTTTTTAATCGCTCATCGCGGCGAGCTATCATTGCCATTATTGTTTTCTTGTTATTTTGGGAAACGTGTTCACGCTCATTGGGCTGGTTTGGTTTTCAGGTGCCGTGGATTGGCAAAATTCCCGCTCCCTCTGCTGTGATTACGGCTTGGATTCCTTTGCTGACGGATAGTGGCTACTGGACGAGTTGGTACTTAAGTTCAAAACGGGTTTTCTCCGGCTTCTTCATGGCCATGATTCTTGGTATTCCTTTTGGATTATTGTTAGCCATTAATCGCACGGCCTACGGGATCATGTTTCCAACCTTTGAAGTCTTGCGTCCAATTCCGCCTTTGGCATGGGTACCGGCAGCGATTATTTTTTGGCCTACGGCCGAGATGTCGATTGCTTTCGTTACCTTTTTGGGCGCTTTTTATACAATTGTGATTAACGTACTTGGTGGGGCTCAATCCATCGACCAGCGTTTCTTTCAGGCGGCCCGTTCAATGGGTTCATCTCAGTGGGATATATTTAAGCGGATTGTCTTGCCGGCCACAGTGCCCTCAATTGCCGTTGGCGCTTCTGTCGGCATGGGGATTACTTGGGAAGTGGTGGTTGCAGCTGAAATGATTTCTGGCGGCGGCTCAGATGGCGGCGGGAAGGGCGGCGGCCTAGGCTTCTTTATTTGGGACTCTTATTTGGGTGGTTCATACCAACAAATTGTGGTGGGCATGATATCGATCGGTATTGCTGGGTATTTATCTAGTTCACTGATCCGCGCCTTAGGTGATCATTTCTCGAAATGGACTCGTAGGTAATATGGCGCTAACGCGATGACAAATATGAATATGAAAAATAAAGCTACCGGCGAAATAGTGCTTAAGTCAGTAAGTAAATCTTATGGCTATGGCGAGAATCTCAAAGAGGTTATTAAAGACTGCTCACTGACCATTGAGTCGGGAAAATTAACGGTTATGATTGGCCCTTCAGGGTGCGGTAAAAGTACCTTAATTCGTTTGTTAGCTGGCTTTGAAAAGCCTACCAGTGGTGCTCTAACTATAGATGGCAAATCGATTACAGGTCCAGGTAAAGATCGTTTAGTGGTGTTTCAAGAATCGGCTTTATTTCCTTGGCAAACCACCGCTGACAATATTATGTTTGGACCGATTGCACGCGGGGAAAATACCAAAGAGTCACGCGATTTAGCAAGCTTCTTACTCAATAAAGTGGGGCTTAGTCAATTTAAAGCAAAATTCCCGAATCAGTTATCGGGTGGTATGCAACGCCGTTGTGAGTTAGCAAGGGCTTTAGTTAATTTACCCGAGGTGATGGTTCTTGACGAACCCTTCCGTGGTTTAGATGAAATGAGTAAAGAGTTGATGTGGGAGTACTATGCAAATTTGTATGAAGAAAATCGCCATACGAATTTTTTTGTGACCACCGATATTGATGAAGCCATTTTTTTAGCTGACCGCTTAATCATTATGACGAATATTCCCACTCAAGTGGCACATGTCATCGAGGTTGATATTCCCCGACCAAGGCGCTTAAAAAATTTGTTTGAATTAGATCGTGCGAATGAAATTAAAATGGAAGCGTTAAAGATTTTACATACTGAGGCGATGAAATCATTCAAAAGCGGTAGCAAGGCGGCGGCAGATTTTATCGACGCGTATTCAAAACGAGTCGAGCCGATTGCGCCTTAATTTTTTAGTATTTTTTGTTGTTTATGTTAACGAGGAGATTTAGAAATGTCTGATGCACCAGTAAAAAGAAAAAAAATGACCATTCCGATGTTGAATGCGAAGAAAAAAAATAAAGAGCCGATCGTTCAGCTTGCAGTTTATGACTATGAGAATGCCATTATTGCTGATCGTTTAGGCATTGATATTCTTTGCGTTAGCGATACTGGCGGAATGGTGTTATTTGGTCATGAATCAACTACTTCAGTCTCATTTGAAGAGGTTATGTTTATGGCACAAGCGGTTAAGCGTGGCTCTCAGTATGGCTTACGCATGGTTGATATGCCCTATATGAGCTTCCATCTTTCAGAGCAGCAGGCAGTTGATAATGCCGCTCAATACGTTGCTAAAGCAGGCGCTGAAGTGATGAAGTGCGAAGGCAATATTCATCATGCTCGCAATATTGAAGCCATTATTAAAGCCGGTATTCCAGTACAGGGTCATATCGGTATTTGTCCAATGAGAATGCCTCAATTAGGTGGTTTTGTAGCTCAAGGTAAAACAGCGCAGCGCGCCAAGGAATTGGTTGAAGATGCGCAGGCCTTCGTTGACGCAGGCTGCTTCTCGATTATGACGGAAGTGTGTACTTCAGAAGTTAGCCAGTATTTGGCTGAAACTTTAGATGTGCCGGTAATTAGCTTGGGCTCTGGAAGTACTTCAGATGGCGTACATATTATTGGCTCTGACTTATTCCATTTATATGAAAAGCACGTGCCACGCCATTCTAAAATTTACTGTGATTTAGTACCTATTTTGGAAAAAGGCTATACCGAATACATGCACGATGTTAAAACTCGTCAATATCCCGGCAAAGAGCACACTGTCTTTATGAGTCCTGAAGAGTTGGACAAATTTAAAAAGATGGTTAACTGGTAAGCGTTTTACTCAGTAATTTTGAGATACTATAAATAGAGGGCTTAAAGGCCCTCTATTTATTTGGGAGATGGTTTTGGGATTATTTTTGTTGGCGGCTACAGCATTATTGGCGGGCACATTTATTGGTGCCGTTGGTGTTGGTGGGGTGCTATTAATTCCCGCTTTGAGTGCTTTTGCAGGCTTGGATATTCATCAGGCGAGCGCCTCGGCTTTGTTTACTTTTATCTTTACCGGTGCTTTGGGTACCTATTTATTTCAACGGCGCGGCTCAATTGCCTGGCGCATGTCTTTGCCGGTATGTCTAGGCATACTAGTAGCTAGCTATTTGGGTGCTGAAGTGAATGCCATAACAGGCGATCGTTTGTTGATTGGCTTAATTGGTGTTTTAGTCATTGCCGCAGGGGCATGGGCATTAACGGTACGTATTGCGACGGATCCTGGAAGCGGCTCTTTTTCGCAGAAATTAACTCCTAAAAAAATAGTTGTATTAATAATGGTTGGTTTAATAGCAGGATTTGGTTCGGGTCTTTCTGGAGCAGGGGGGCCATTGTTTTTTGTGCCGCTAATGCTGGTCTTAAAATTTAGCCCACTACTTATTATTGGGATTGCTCAAGTGATTCAGATTATTGGATCAAGTTCAGGCTCAGCAGCTAATATTCTTAATCATGCGGTTGAATTTAAAATCGTTGCATTTATCTTGCCGTTTGAATTAATTGGCATCTGGATTGGTGTAATCATCGCTCATCGTGTTCGTGTTGAGCGTTTAAAGAAAGTCGCAGCCTGGCTATGTATTTTGGTTGGGGTCTATATGACAATTAATTCCTTGGTTTAACCAAATGGAATCACCAACGCTAGCAGATTATTTCGCCAAGCGAAAAATCCCCTTACTAGAACTTAGCCAAAAGCTTCTCTTGCCGGCTGAATTTTCATCCCTTGAGCAAGAGTATTGGGCAGTAAGAAGATCAGTAGGTATATTTGATTTTTCCTTTATGAGCACAGTTGAATTAAGCGGTAGTGATGCCATTGCCTTACTTCAGCTTATTCAAAACCGCAATTGTGAGGAATTGGCAATTGGAAAAATTGCCTATAGCATGTTGCTAAATGAGCATGGCGATGTTTGGTTAGATGCTACTGTGTGGCGCTTGGGTCCAGACCATTTTTATTTAATCACGGGCTATTCCATTTTGCCTTTTTTGCGCGAAGCTGCAAGATCTTATCGCGACCTGCATCTGGCAGATATTGCCGAACAATATCAAGTAATAGCTGTGCAAGGCCCTCACAGTAGTGATTTGTTAGAGTCAGTTCTAGAAGTTAAAACTACTGATTTGCCGCAATATTTTGCTTTTAATCAGCCGCCAAATTACCCCACGTTAACAATTGCGCGTCTAGGGTATACCGGCGAACTAGGCTATGAGTTGTTGGTGCCTCGCGCAGAAGCTATTGCCTTGTGGCAGCAATTACAGACAGCAGCCGTTTTTCCTGCCTTGGAATGCGGTTTTCTAGCTGCCAATATCCTGCGCATTGAAGCGGGCTTTATTTTATTTTGCAATGAATTAATTGAGCCACGCACGCTTGCATCGCTTGGGAAATTAGATGGCGCCAAAAATGAAGGTAATTCAGGGGGCTTGCAAGAAATTCTGGTAGGTTTGCATTTTCTGCCAGGGACGCAGGTTGAAGATAATGCCTCTCATTTAGCCCCTCAGTTAGTCCCTCAGTTAGCTCATGAGATAGCCCCACATATTCAAGTTACGAGCCGGGCTTTTTCCCCGCAATTGGGGCATGAAATTGGCCTTGGCTTTATCGACTCTGCTGCCCTGGCAAATGTAGATGGGCGGGGCCAAACACCAGCTCTTGCAGCAAGCCCTGTAAAAAACTATTTAGACCCTGTTTCTATAGAAAAATTGCCTTTTTCTGGTCTACGCTAAAGACCCAAACTACACCTTTTAGTCTACTTCATTATTTCTTTATCAACCGATAGATAAGGGTAAATACTTAAGGGATTTATCTATGTATAAATAGGCTTAAACGGGCTATGCTAAATACTACAAATAAGCGTATTAATAGACAATTCAAGAGGAGCGTAGATTGAAAGAATCAGAAAAGATGCAAGCCATAGTGGCGGCTTCGCAAAAAGAACTTCAAGCCTCAAGCTCGCTGTCTAAGGAATATTCACGGCGGTCATTTCTGCGTCAATCGGTAGCCCTGGCTGGTGGAGCAGGCACTCTTGGGATGGCTAGCTCCGCAGTCATGGCAGATCCTTTGCCGATTCCGCCGTCAAATCAAGTGATGGGCGCGCCTCTAGTTGCTGCTTATGGGATGCCGTCCAAGTATGAAGCGAATGTGATTCGTCGCCGTTCGGATGTCTTGGTCAATAAACAGACCTTGTCTGACTGGAGTATGACGCCACTGCAATCGACGCCTGGCATTGTCACTCCTAATGGATTATTTTATGAGCGTCACCACAATGGGGTACCTGATATTAATCCGGATACCCATAAATTAGTGGTACATGGAATGGTGAGCAAGCCACTGGTATTAACGATGTCTGATTTAATGCGCTATCCAACCGTGACCAAGTTTTATTTTATGGAATGTTCTGGTAATGGCTTAACTGATTGGCTTAAGCCTGCCTCAAAAACAGTTCAACAAACGCATGGTTTGCTTTCCTGCGCACAATGGACAGGCGTACCCCTTTCATGGGTACTCGATGAAGCGGGCATTGATCCTAAAGCCACGTGGATTGTGGCAGAGGGGGCCGATGCTTCAGGCCATCTGCGCAGTTTGCCTTTAGATCGCATTATTAATGAAGCAATGTTGGCCTATGCCATGAATGGTGAGATGCTACGCAGTGAAAATGGATTTCCCTTGCGCTTAATGATTCCGGGTTGGGAAGGTAACGTGAGTATTAAATGGTTGCGCCGCATTAAAGCAGGTACAGAACCTTGGCATGTGCGCGGCGAAACTGCCCGGTATACCGATCCAATGCCTGATGGTAAATGGCGTAAGTTTAGTTTTGAGATGGAAGCCAAATCAGTTATCACTAACCCATCGGGTAGCATGAAGATTAAGCCGGGATATAACGAAATTACCGGGTTTGCTTGGTCTGGTAAGGGCAAGATTGCTGCGGTTGACGTTTCAGTTGATGGCGGCAAAAATTGGCAACCAGCAAGATTAGAAGAGCCTGTACTCGATAAATGTTTAACACGGTTTAACTTTAACTGGAATTGGCAGGGAGGACCCGCAGTGATTGCTAGCCGCGCGGTCGATAGCACCGGTTATGTGCAGCCGACTGTTGATGATATTAAAAAGGTACGTGCAATTACAGGCTTTGTACAACATCACAATGGCATTTTCCCATGGAATGTCAGCGCAAATGGGGAGGTGACAAATGGTATTGGTTAAAAAAATAATCATCATTACGGCTGGCTTAACTTTATTAGTGGCTTGTTCAACATCGCAAAATACGGCGCCTAAAAATACCTCTGGGGCTGCTTTTGGTAAGCCTATTTCAGAGCAAGATCTGCAGGCCTGGAATATTGATATTCGCACCCAAGATGGCCAAGGATTACCTGCTGGACAAGGTAATGCTGTCGCAGGCGAGAAAATCTATAACGCAAAGTGTGCATCGTGTCATGGACCAGATGCCAAGGGCGGCCCCGTGTTTGGCAGTATGGTTGGTGGTATTGGCTCGTTTAAGACTAATACACGTGTGCTTACCCCAGGCAGTATGTATCCCTATGCACCGATCTTATTTGATTACGTGCGTCGCGCAATGCCGATGGATAAGCCACAGTCTTTGACGAATGACGAAGTGTATGCATTGTCAGCCTATATCCTGAACTTAAATGGCTTAGTGGGCAAAACCGATGAAATGAATAGCAAAACGCTCGCGGCAGTCAAGATGCCTAATCGCGATGGTTTTATGGTTGATGATCGGCCAGATACTAATGCAGTGCGTTGTATGACAAACTGTAAGCAATAAAGACTTGATGTAGAAAAAGAAAAATCGCCTGCGGGCGATTTTTTTATGGCTGCGCAGCTAAGCGCAGTGCCAGCGCAGTAGATGCTACTCGAGAAAAAACAGAGTCGGCCCGTGAGGTCAAAATGATGGGCACTTGTGCGCCCAGAATAACGCCGGCGCATTCAGCCCCCGCCATATAAATTAGGGCTTTATATAAAATATTGCCCACTTGTAAATCAGGCACCAATAATAGATCGGGCTCTCCCGCCACAATGGATTGAATCCCTTTGGTTTTAGCAGAAATGGCGGAGAGTGCATTATCAAAGCCAAGTGGACCTTCAATGATTGCACCAGGATAAATCGGTTTAATTTGATGGGCATCGACAATGGTTTTTGCATCGACAGTTGCGAGCATAGCAGGGTTGACTACTTCAGTGGCTGCAATGATTGCCACTTTGGCCTGATGAATTCCCAAACGGTCGAGCGCCTCAAGACTACTGAGTAAAATTTGCTGCTTTTGTGCTGCATTCGGCGCGATATTGACTACACAATCACTAATACCCAGCAATTTAGGGTAGCTAGGCAACTCAAAAAGAAAAAGATGGCTAGTGCGGCGTTCAGTGCGTAAGCCACCACGCTCAACGATGGGACCCATTAAGTCTTCAGTATGTTGGGAGCCTTTCATCAAGGCAGCAAATTCACCTTGTTTGACCATTTGCACTGCAATTTTTGCAGCTGCGACTGGGTCATCAGGGGCATCGATTAAGCGTATATGCGTTAAATCTAAACCAGCCTCTTGAGCCATTTGAGTAATACGCTGTGCGGGGCCAAGTAAAGTAGGTACACATAATTGCTGGGTTAGTAGCTCGCGGACCGTTTCAAGGGCTGGCTGACTTAAGGGATACACGACCCCAAGCGGTAATTGACTTTTGGCAGAAGCAATCAGTTGCTGCAAGCGCGGATAGGTAGGACGACTCATTAGCCCAGTGTTTGTGAGACGCGCTGAGCTGCTTCTTGTAGTTGGGGAATGTACTCCATTGCTTGATTCAGAGGTAGCCTCGCCGTGGCCGCATGAATTGCGATCGCAGCTACAACGTCTTGGTTACTATCGTGAACCGGTACAGCAACACAAGATACGCCGATCACATACTCTTCGTTATCAACAGCATAGCCGGTGCTCACAATTCGCTCTAATTCTGACTCGAGCAGCATGCGATCGGTAATCGTACGATGGGTAAAGGGCAGGAGCGGTAAATTTTGTAATAGTTGACGGCGCTCTTCGGCAACCTTAAAAGCCAGAAGTAATTTTCCGCTTGCACTGCAATGCGGCGGTAGCACCGTTCCCGGTGGCAAATGTAAACGCAGTGGCCATTCTGCTTCAACGCGGTCTAAATAAAATAACTCGCCTCGACGTAACACTGCGAGGTTACAAGTTTCCCCAACCTCAGCAACTAATTTTCTGAGTACGCTGTGGCGAATGGCCGCAACACTATCGTGCGTAATTGTGGCAATGGCTAATTTAGAGAGACGTTCACCGGGGGCATACGTTTTGCCGCCAGGTTCACGAGAAACTAAACCAGCCTCTTCAAAGATCGCTAAGGTACGGTGCAGCGATGCTTTTGGCATGGCAGTAATTTGCATCAGTTGGGCCAAGGTAGCCGGCTGAGAAAGGGTAGCTAGAGCCTCTAAAATGACCACGCCTTTTAGCATCGATGAATTTTCACTAGCAGGATCTTTTTTAATGCCCTCGACTAGGTCTGGTAGGGTTGACTCAAGCATGCCGAATTAATCTCATGAAATGGGTGAATTTGTTCATTTTAATAGAACATCACAGTAATTAATCAATAAAATACTAGTATTTGCACTTATACGAAACAACTTGTTCCGTTGAGTAAGATTAGTTATTCTATAGGCTTTAGGCTGTAGCGCTTAAAACTACCTAATTTATGATAAAAAATGGGTGCACGAAGATAAAGGAAGCAAGATGCCAACATCATTTATTACCAAGTTTTTAATAACTCTATTTATATCTATTTTTGGGTTGATTTTTTCCGCGGGTGCTTGGGCTCAGGCATGGCCAACTAAGCCCATTAAATTTGTCGTACCTTATCCACCGGGCGGCGGTACCGATGTGATTGCGCGCATTGTGCAAGAACCAATGAGTCAAGCTTTGGGTCAGCAGATTATTATTGATAATCGTGGTGGTGCAGGGGGCTCGATTGGCACTGACGCAGTTGCTAAGTCACCAGCGGATGGCTACACCGTATTATTTACTTTATCTTCACATACGATTAACCCGGCTATTTATCCGAAGCTGGCTTTTAATACCGAGAAAGATTTTTTACCCGTTTCTTTAGTTGCTTCGTTGCCGCAAATTTTAGTCGCCAATCCTGATTTTCCGGCGAAGACAGTTAAAGAGGCCATTGAATTAGCGCGCCTTAAGCCTGACACCATCGCGTTTGCTTCGGTAGGCAATGGCTCACCAGGACACCTTGCCGGCGCGATGATGGCAACCGCAGCGAATGTCAAAATGACGCATATCCCTTATCGTGGTGGTGGCCCAGCGGTTACTGATGTGATGGCAGGACAAGTACCCTTGTTATGGGTTTCTATTCCGGCTGCAACCCAGTATATTAAGGCGGGCAAATTGCGTGCTTTAGCGGTATCGACGACGAAACGTTCAGTCATCTTCCCGGACGTGCCAACCATGGCAGAGTCTGGTTTCAAAGATTTTGAAGTGGATTCTTGGTATGCGATGTTTGTTCCAGCAGGAACCCCAAAGCCAATTATCGATACCCTCTATAACGCCGTAGTAAAAGTGTTAGCTCAACCTGCAGTTAAAGAAAAGTTACTAGCCCAAGGTGCGGAGGCGGTAGGTAGCACGCCAGCGCAGTTAGGTGTTATTGTGAAAACGGAGTTAGTAAAATGGGCTAAAGTGGCTAAAGAATCAGGTATCAAGGCCGAATAATGTCACCAGTAGAAAATTTAATTGCCCGCGCCCGAGTCGCACAAAACACCTTTGAAAAATATACGCAAAGTGAAGTTGATTTAGTTGTTGAGGCCGTAGCCTGGGCTATTTTGGAGCCCAAGCGCAATCAAGCCTTGGCTGAATTAGCGGTGCTCGATACAGGCCTTGGCAATGTAGCGGATAAGTTTAAGAAAAATTATCGTAAAACCTTGGGCTTAGTTCGTGACCTTCAGCATGCTAAGACGGTTGGTTTAATTGCAGATAACCCAGCTACCGGATTGGCTGAATATGCAAGACCTGTGGGAGTGGTAGCGGCGATAACGCCATCGACTAACCCCGGTGCTACGCCGATTAATAAAATTCTCAATGCCTTAAAGTGTCGTAATGCAATTATTGTTGCACCGTCGCCAAAAGGACAAACGACTTGCGCACGTTTACTAGAATTTGTGCATCAACAGCTCGATTTAGTTAAAGCCCCGCGTGATTTAGTGCAAGTTTTACCTAGTCCAATCACGAAAGATGCTACGCAAGAGTTAATGCGCTTGGCTGATTTGGTAGTAGCAACAGGATCGCAGGCGAATATTCGCGCAGCTTATGCCTCAGGAACCCCGGCATTTGGCGTTGGTGCTGGCAATGTTGTAGTCATCATTGATGAATTAGCAGATTTAATTGAATCTGCTAAGCAAATTGCCCAGTCGAAAACATTTGATAATGCTACGAGTTGCTCGAGTGAAAACGGTGTGGTGATTTGCGCGCCCGTATACGCTAAAGCCATTCAGGCTTTAGAGCAGGCAGGGGGCGTCTTATTAGATGCCGAAGACAAACAGCGTTTGCAAGCAGTGATGTTTCATGACGGTAAATTAACCTCAACACTCACTGCCCAAACTGCAACATTTATTGCCGAGCGAGCTGGACTAAAAAACCCGCTCGCGAAGACTGCACGCTTTTTGATGGTAGAAGAAGAAGGGTCTGGTGCGAATGCGCCATTTTCTGGAGAAAAATTAAGCCCGGTTTTAACGGTTTGGCAGGTTACCGATTTTGCAGCGGCTAAAGCTTTGATTACTAAAGTATATGCGTATCAAGGCTCTGGTCATTCAGTTGGTTTGCATACTCAGTTACAGGGACCAATCATGGAACAACGTGCTGCTGAGTTAGCAAATGAATTGCCCGTTGCTCGAGTTATTGTCAATCAAGCCCACGCTATTGCAACCGGTGGTAGTTTTGATAATGGCCTGCCTTTTTCTTTGTCAATGGGCTGCGGCACTTGGGGACGTAATAATTTTTCAGATAATATGAATTATCGACATTATCTGAATATTTCTCGCGTGGTTCGCCCGATACCTGAAATTGTGCCGACAGTTGACGCTTTGCTGAAAAATTATTTCAACCAATTTTCGCGTCAGTAATTACGCTTTCCTCTTAATTTAAATGATGTCAACCTTACCACCAAGCTCCTGTTTGACCATTGGCGACGTAATGTCGTACTGGCATCAACAGCAAGCGGAGCACCCCTTTTTATATGCTCCCGAAACTGAGGCTGTGCTGACTTATGGTGAGTTAGCCCAAGAAGCGCAACATCTTTGTACCTGGTTTGATGAGCAGGGGGTAAGTGCGCGTGGGCATGTGGGTTTATTTATGCATAACGGTCGACAAACTGCGAGTGTTTTTCTGGCAACGATGGCGACCGGTCGAGTCGTGGTGCCAATGAACTTATTAGCCCCAGTTGATCAACTCGCTTGGGTATTTGAGCATAGCGATATTGAAATATTATTTTATGCGCCTGATAATAAAATTCACTTGTTGAATGCCTTAAAAAAAATTCAGCCTAAATTTAAACTCGTTGAGCTTGACCCTGATGCGATTCAGGGTCCATTTATGAGCTCTGCAGCAGGCGCCTTACCTCAACTCAGGGCTCTTGATCCCGCTTTACTAATGTATACCTCTGGCACAACTGGCACACCAAAAGGGGTGCTTCTAAGCCACGCAAATGTTCTCTATGCTGCCAAGACCGTCAGCGAGTGGCATAGTCTTACTCCGGCAGATACCGTCTTAAGTTCATTACCGATTTATCATATTAATGGGCAAGTGATTGCAACAATCTCTCCCTTCTTTTCCGGAGGCGCGATTGTTGCCCCCCATCATTTTTCGGTGAGCAATTGGTGGCCGGTTGCCATCAAATATCGGTGTACCTGGATTAATATGGTGCCAACCATCATTGCTTATTTAATTAATGCTGCTAAATCAAATGGCATAGACCCTTATTTACCAGCGCAATTAAAGCAAATTCGTTTTGGCCGTTCGGCCTCTGCACCATTACCACCTGAGCACCATCATGAGTTTGAAAAACTCTTTGGAATTCCGGTAATAGAGGGCATGGGGATGACTGAATCGGCTTCAATGGTATTTTGCAATCCACAAGACGGCGAGCGCCGTTATGGCAGTCCTGGTTTACCTTGTGGCGTTGAAGCCAAAGTCGTCGATCCGAACGGAATTGAATTGGCTAACAACCAAATTGGTGAAGTTTGCTTACGCGGTGCAAATGTAATGCAAGCGTATTACCATGGCGAAGCGGAAACAGCAAAAGCCTTTGCCAGTGATGGCTGGCTTAAAACGGGCGACTTAGGCTTGCGAGACGATGGTGGTTTTTATTTTATTACTGGCCGCTTGAAAGAATTAATTATTAAGGGCGGTGAAAATATTGCCCCACGCGAGATCGATGAGGCTTTGTTAAAGCATCCTGCCGTTCTCGACGCGGCCGCAGTGGGAATACCTGATGCGAACTATGGCCAAGAAATTTTGGCGTGCATCGTTTTACGACCAGATATGAATTGCACCGAGGCTGATATACGTCATTTTTGCTTGGAGAACTTAGGTAAGCTGCGGACACCCAAGATTATTCTCTTTATTGATGAATTACCGCGTGGCGCTTCAGGAAAAATTCAGCGCTTAAAGTTATTAGATCTGCCGGGCGTAACTACTTCTGCTTAATGCGATTTTTTGGCTTTAAATACATGGTGGCAGAGAATAGACGTAAAAATACCCGCTAGAATCGCCCATTCCAAAGAAATCGTAATGGTGCCAATAAAGGTGATTACCATTGGCAGCCATTCTTTTATCCCATGATGAAATTCTTTGCGAATCTCTTTAGGGTCGATGAGATTCCAAGCAACGACTAAAAGTAAAGCGCCAATAACGGGGTAGGGTAGATATTTGGCGAGCGGACCAACAAAGGCCAAAATCACGATTAAAAAAAGTGCCGCACTAATAGCCGATAAGGGGGTTTTTGCCCCGGCAGATAAATTCACGCCGGTGCGATTAAATGAACCACTTGCAGGATAAGCGGAAAAAAATGAACCCGCGATATTGGCTAAACCTTGGCCAATAAATTCTTGATTGGCATTAAATGTATCTTTTGTTTTTAAGGCAATCGCACGGGCTATTGCCATCGCTTCGGTTGAAGCTAATAGGGCCATGATTAGCGTTGCACCAAATAATTGGTTCAGCGTTTTCATATCGAGATGCGGCAACGAGAAGACGGGAATAGCCCCCGGAATACTACTGACGCGCTTAAAGGGCGTGAGTTGGGGGTAAAGGTTTTCGATATAAAGGGCAATAAGACTACCAATAATCACCGCTACCAGCATGCTTGGGAACCAGCGATTCAGTGGGCGCCAGACAATAATAATTAAAATCGTCGCGATCACCAAACCAATGACAGCCGGTTGCCACTGATTTTGCATCAGCGCCAGATAAAGTTCATGTACCGTTTCATGCGGGCTAATACCGCGTGGTATGGCAAAGCCAGTAACCGTGCCAATTTGGCTATTCATAATGAGAATGGCGGCTCCAACAGTAAAGCCCACAATCACTGAGTGCGGCACTTTTTCGACCCACTTGCCTACACCACTAAAACCTAAAGTAATTTGAATCAGACCAATTAAAAAACTGAGGGTGAGAACTAAGCCAACATATTCTGCCGATTCTGGGCTTGCGAGAGGCGCAATTAATGCCATCGTAGTTAAGGATATGGCATTTGCTGGTCCTGTAACCATGAGGCGGCTTGAGCCAAATAGGGCTGCAATTAAGCAAGGCACCATCGCTGCATACAGTCCGTATTGCGGCGGCATACCAGCTAGCATGGCAAAAGCAATGCCTTGCGGCAAAACGACTACTGCACCAGTGAGCCCAGCCAATAAATCAGCGCGTATCGTGCCAGGGGTTTTATATTCCGGTAACCAGCGTGAAAAGGGGAGCCTGGGCATGTATGAGATTAAATTAGCGATTGATAATTAATTATATCAGCCGCCTTCTCTGCGATCATTACTACGGGCCAATTGGTATTGCCTGATACCAGCCGTGGCATGACAGAACAGTCGATGACGCGTAAACCCGAAACGCCGCGAACACGCAAATCAGTGTCGACTACCGCCATCGAATCATCATCTGGCCCCATTTTGCAGGTTCCCGAGGGATGAAAAATAGTCGCGCCAGTTTCGCGACAAAATGCCAAAATATCTTCATTACTTTGCGGGTTGTTTGGTTTCACTTCACGCGCAATTAAGTTACTGAGTGGCTGCGTTTGCGTAATACTGCGGGCAAATTTAATTGCGGCAATACTAATATCGCGATCATATTGGGTATCTAAATAGTTGGCAACGATGCGTGGTGGCGCGAGTGGGTCAGCCGATTGAATTCGCACAGAGCCACGAGATTCAGGGCGCAATTGACAGACCGACATCGTAAATCCGGAGAAGGGGTGAACTGTACCCCCGGCCATATCTGCAGAGAGGGTACCTAAGTGAAATTGAATATCAGGCCTAGTTGAGGTGGGCATGACTTTCGTAAATAAGCCACCCTGGTTAATGCCGATCGACAACGGCCCACCACGAAATAGTAACCAATCTAAGCCCATTTTGACTTTGCCGACAATAGAGCGCAGCTGATCATTGGTCGAGATGGGTTGATTTAACTCATAAATTAAACGGTACTGCAAATGATCTTGCAGGTTTTCACCTACGCCCGGTAAATCTTGAATCAGCGGGATATTCAATTCTTGTAAAAGCTTAGCTGGACCAACTCCAGAAAGCTGTAAGAGTTGGGGGCTTTGAATTGCGCCTGCGCATAAGAGCACTTCCTTATTCGCTTGTAGCGTGATTTTTTTGCCTTGGTGAAAAAGTTCTACCCCACTGGCTTTGCGACCTGTAAATACAATCCGTGTAGCTTGACTATTGGTAAGCACGGTTAGATTTGAGCGCTTACGCGCGGGGCGCAAATAAGCAACAGCTGTACTACAGCGCAAACCCTTATGGGTTGATAGCTGGTAGTAGCCAACCCCTTCTTGGGTGAGATTGTTAAAGTCATCGGTAGTGGGAACTCCGAGGGCATTAGCAGCCAACTTAAACGCTTCTACGAGGGGGTGTTTTTTGGGAATTGACGATGCCTTTAGTGGCCCATCTCGTGAGTGCAGCGGTTCGCCTAAGCGATCATTTCCTTCCGCTTTTTTAAAGTAGGGCAGTACGTCATCCCAACCCCAACCGACATTACCTAAGTCACGCCATTGGTCGTAATCTTCCTTTTGCCCGCGAATAAAAATTAAGCCATTAATTGAACTCGAACCACCCAGACATTTGCCTCTTGGCCAATAAATTTCCCGGTTATTCATGCCCGGTTCAGGCGCAGTATTTAATTTCCAATTAACCCTCGCATCCCACATCGTCTTACCGTAGCCAATGGGTAAATGAATCCAAGGTAAGCTATCTTCTGGCCCGGCTTCAAGTAAGCAGACACGATTTTGTGGATTAGCAGAGAGGCGATTCGCTAGAACACAACCCGCAGATCCAGCCCCAATGATGATGTAATCAAACGGTTGGTTTGCTAAGGATTTCGCTTCGCTCATACGGCGATTGGCCTTAAGCCCAATATTTCACGCGCTTGCTTGCCGCTTGCAACAGGGCGACCGCGATCGCGCGCCATTTTTGCGACCCGCGCAACCAGTTCGGCATTATCTTTCGCAACCCGTGTTTCATCGTAGCGTAGATTGTCTTCTAAGCCTGTGCGTACATGGCCACCCAGCTCTAGTGCCCATTCATTGACGGTTAATTGGTGTTTACCAATGCCAGCCGCTGTCCAAGTGGCGGTGGGCATCACATCGTGTAGCTCTTGTATTAAAAATTCTAAAATAGAGCGCCGTACTGGCATTGCATTAGGAACTCCCATGACAAATTGCACATGGGGAGGCGAGTGAAGCAGACCTTTTTTAACTAAATTTGCAGCGTTATAGAGCATCGCTAAATCAAAGATTTCAATTTCAGGTTTAATTTCGTATTTCAACATCTCGCTCGCTAGCCCCTCAACAAAATCAGTGGGATTTTCATAAATGCCTACAGGAAAGTTTGTTGAGCCGGTTGCTAAGGAAGCCATATCGGGTCGATGAAAGAGCATCGCCCCGCGCGCAGCTTGATCTCGGCCACGCCCGCCGGTAGAAAATTGCACGATCATCTCGGGACAATATTTTTTTACCCCCTCTTGTACTGCGGCATATAGGTCTGGGTTAGAGCTGGGGCTTTCATCGGGATTACGCACATGTATATGCACTAAAGATGCTCCAGCCTCATAG
>CAILUH010000223.1 GCA_903837335.1 uncultured beta proteobacterium
ATAACTTCCCATCAAACCTTGCATCGAGTGGCCATAAAAACGAATAATTTGCGAGAGCATTTGGCTTGAAAAAACAGGTTCGCCAAGCGCCTCTTCTTCAAGAATTATTTGCATCAAAATATTGCGCGTTAAATCATCTTCAGTTTTAGCGTCTACTACTTTAAACGCCTCATTGGCCATCACCAGTTCTTTAATATCAGCTAAGGTGACATACACACTAGTTTGCGTATCGTAAAGGCGACGGTTAGGATATTTCTTAATTAGCCGCTCTTCGCCGGCCCTTTTTAAACGTGCAACCATGCTTTTTTCCTTGCATCCATCCGTGACATTAGAGCTAGTGTATCTCGCTCGGCTTAACCCGTGTGAATTCCGCCATTGAGAGAAAAGTCTGCACCAGTCGCAAAAGCGGCATCTTCTGAAGCAATCCAAGCACAAATGGAGGCGATTTCATTTGGCAATCCAAGCCTTTTAACTGGTATGGCAGAAACAATTTTTTCCAGTACGTCTTCACGAATGGCTTTCACCATATCAGTTGCAATATAACCTGGTGAAACTGTATTAACAGTGACACCTTTATTCGCAACTTCTTGTGACAAGGCCATAGTAAAGCCATGCAAACCTGCTTTTGCAGTCGAGTAATTGGTTTGCCCAAACTGACCTTTTTGGCCATTCACAGAGGAGATATTAATAATCCGCCCCCAATTTGCTTCCACCATGCCATCAATCACTTGCTTGGTAACGTTAAATAAGGAATTCAAATTGGTATCGATTACTGCCTTCCAATCATCGGGGCTCATTTTGCGAAAGACGGTATCGCGGGTAATGCCAGCATTATTCACCAGGATATCTACCCGACCGACATCGGCCTTGACCTTATCAAAAGCGCTAACTGTACTATTCCAGTCGGCTACATTACCTTCAGAAGCAATAAAGTCATAACCCAGTACTTTTTGCTCCCCAATCCAGCGGTCTTTCCGCGGAGAGTTTGGGCCACAACCAGCAATTACTTTATAACCATCTTTGGCTAAGCGCTGACAAATAGCCGTTCCAATGCCGCCCATCCCACCTGTTACGTAAGCTATCTTTTGCGACATTACATCTCCTTAAAAACATATATTAAACAAATTAAATCAAAAAACTTAAACCAATTCTTAAAACTATTATTTAAATTGACGTAAAGATTCAATTTAGCATAGCTTAAAAAAATGACTAATCAATTACCTGCGCCTTTTCCATCACATATTTACCTGGAGCATTCGTGAGTTTTTTATATTTAGCATTGCCAAATTCAGCGCTAGCAGGCTTCCGCTCTCCACCAAATTGGGCCAACCAGGCTGAAAAATCAGGCCACCAACTGCCCGGAATTTCTTTAGCACCAGCTAGCCATGCTTCAGCAGTTTTAGGTAGCTGACTATTTAAAAAATGGTAACGTTTCTTTTTAGCCGGTGGGTTAATCACGCCCGCAATGTGTCCTGAGGCTCCTAAAACAAAACGATTTTTACCGCCAAGAATTTGCGTCGAACTATAAGCCGATTGCCACGGCACAATATGGTCTTCTTGGGAAGCAAAAATATAGGCTGGGCAGGTAATTTTGCCAAGATCAATTTTGGCACCACAGACCGTCAGTTTTCCGGGCTTAACCAACTCGTTTTGTAAATACGTATGGCGTAAGTACCAGCTATACATTGGACCCGGTAAATTCGTCGAATCCCCATTCCAATAGAGCAAATCAAATGGTGGGGGTGAATTCCCTTTTAAATAATTATCGACGACATAGTTCCAAACTAAATCGTTGGGACGTAAAAATGAAAAGGTATTACCTAAATCTCGACCAGACAGTAAGCCGCCCTCTGGGCCGCCCATCGATTTTTCGCGCATTTCTACCATGCCTTCATCAATGAACACATCGAGAATGCCGGTATCAGCAAAATCAAGCAAGGTAGTTAATAGCGTCACGCTAGCAACAGGATTTTCTTTGCGCGCTGCTAACACAGCTAAAGCATTACCAACTAAAGTACCGCCAACGCAAAATCCCAATAGGTTAATTTGCTCACTTGCACCAATTGCCTTAGTTACCTCAATGGCCTTAAGAACGCCTTTATCAATATAGTCATCCCAAGTGGTATGGCGCATGGAATCATCGGGATTTTTCCAAGAAACTAAGAAGACGGTATGACCCTCGCTTACCAAATACCGAACTACCGAGTTATCGGGCTGTAAATCTAAAATATAAAACTTATTAATACAGGGGGGCACCAATAAAAAAGGCCGCTCAAACACGGTTTCAGTTAGTGGCTTATATTGAATTAATTCAAATAAGTCACAACGAAAAACGACTGCGCCTGCAGACTGGGCTAAATTTTTACCCACCTCAAAAGCCGCTTCATCAGTTTGCGAAACCTTGCCTTTTTTTAAATCGGCAAGCAAATTTAAAATGCCATTTTGAATTGATTGCCCCTGCGTATTAATAATGTTTTCTAGCACTTCGGGGTTCGTGGCAACAAAATTGGCTGGCGATAAAGCATCGATTAATTGCAAGGTTGCGAAATTAATTCTTTGTTTAGTTTTAGCATCGCTCTCAACTGCGTCTGCTAAAGCCAGTAAATGCTTTGAGTTGATCAAATACATTCCCACAATCGAACGGCTCCATCCCGATTCCCAAGCCTTGCCTTTAAAGCGGCGATCGCTAATTGGAAAAGCCATTGGGTCTGCCGTGAATTGACTCACTTCATCGAAATAATTTTTTTGAATTTCAGTTAAACGCTCAGGCGGAATGAGGGCCATGTGCTGAGGTGAAAGCGTGGGAGATTGCGCTGAATGGGCTGTTGCTAACATCGGTTTCCTAAGTCTATTTCCTAAGTCGATTTCTTATATATCTACTGCTTATTCTCAACGGAATATCGCTTAAGGGTTATCGGCACTAACCCTAGCTAGCGTAATTTCATCTCAGAATCATTAATTTCGGGGTGCCGCAAGCCAGATTAGGGCGGCAAATCGGCCAGAAACCCCATCACGACGATGTGAAAAAAACTGTTCGCTTTGCGTAAAGGTGCAAAGGTCTCCGCCATAAATTGCCTGAATTCCGGCATTTTTTAGGCGCGAATGGGCCAACTGATATAAGTTAGCCCAGTATTTCTGGGATTTGCCGGGAATAGCTTGAAAGGTCTCCAAAGGGAAGTCTGCCCCCGTTAATCGAGCAGCATCAATAAATTGCTCGCGCACGTCATTGCCTACCTCAAAACAACTAGGGCCAATTGCAGGCCCAAGCCAAACTAAAATATCTGCCCTGGCTAAGGTTTGACCTAGGGCCAGCGATTTTTCACACAGCGCCTGCACCGTATTTTCTAATACCCCAGCACATAAGCCCCGCCAGCCGGCGTGAGCAACCCCGACCAAATTACCCGCACGATTACAAAAAAAGACTGGCATACAGTCGGCAGTTAAAACAGTAATAACCTGTTCGGGCTCTGCGCTAATCGCCGCATCTGCTTGGTAATCATCACCTGAATGCCAGACCCGCGTGCCGTGAACTTGTTCCAGCCAAATGGGTTCATTGGGTAGTAAGTGACGTACACGAACCCGGTTTTCGCTGACCTTGTCAGGCGCATCGCCAACGTGTTTACCTAAGTTCAGCGAATCATATGGCGCCTCGCTAACTCCGCCTGCACGTGTCGTTACCAAGGCATGTATCGATGCCGGCGCTGGCCAATTGGGCACCAATACTGGTGGCGACTCTAAAAGTAGTTTGGTGGTCATTGACTTAAGCTTTCTGAGGCGTCATTTGGAAGCGCGCTAGCGTCAATTTGCACCAGTTGCAATAAGGTCATGAAGTCACTCGGTGGCGCCTGAAACCAATTGCAAAGCTGTTCTGTTTGGGGGTGCTGCAACCCAAGGGCAAAAGCATGTAAGGCCTGCCGATGAAAAGTCAATTCTTTAGCAAAATGGGGCACTTGTTTGCGATAAATGGGGTCGCCTAATAAGGGTAAGCCAATGGATTCAAGGTGGACGCGAATTTGGTGAGTACGCCCAGTTTCTAGTCGGCACTCAAGCAACGATACGGGCTTACCCATAAAAACGCCCTGTGCCAAGCAACGAAAATGCGTTAAGGCTGCTTTACCTTGATCTTTATTAACAACGGCCATCCGTAAACGATCCCGATTATCTCGGGCAATCGGTGTGGCAATTTTCCCCAAGGCTGGTGCTGCCCCCCAAACCAAAGCCAAATAGTGGCGATTGACTAAATGGGCTTGTAATTGCCTTACCAAAGCCGTTTGCGCGATAGCAGTGCGGGCAACCACCATTAAACCGGAAGTGTCTTTATCCAAGCGATGCACAATCCCTGCGCGGGGTAAATTAACCAGCTCGGGAAAATGAAAAAGTAAACCGTTTAGCAACGTGCCAGACCAATTACCGGCTGCAGGATGTACTACTAAACCAGCTGGCTTATTAATAACGATGAGGCTTTCATCTACTGCATGGACTGCGAGCGGTAGGTTTTCTGCTGCAAATGCATGTTGTTCAGGCATCTCTTGGGGAAAAACCCGCACACTCTCGCCCCCCTTCAATAAATACCGTGCTTTACGCACCTCTCCATCTACCGTTACCGCACCAGCCTCAACCCAAGTTTGTAAGCGGCTACGCGAATAATCGGGCAAGGTGACAGCCAGCATTTTGTCAAGGCGGGCGCCTGCACTGTCCCAAGGAATTTCAAAAGCAATGAAATCCTCATCATCGATATAATCAATCCCATTGGAATTCGGAGTTTGCGGCAATGCCACGGTTGAAGTACCCTCTCGCAGTGAATTTAGTGCAATTAGCCCCTAGTTTACGGGCTAGACCCCGGCTATTGCTGATTACCTTACTTGCGGTGATGGCACTCAGCGCACTTTTCCTGAGTGGTTGTAGTAGCACCCCTAAGGATGAAACCGATGGGTGGTCAGAAAATAAGCTCTATTCAGAGGCCAACGATAAGTTAAAAGATGGTGATTTTGATAAGTGCGGGAAGTACTTTGAAAAATTAGAAGCCCGTTTCCCCTTTGGAGCCTATTCTCAACAATCCCAAATTAACGCTGCTTATTGTTACTGGAAAGCCGGCGAACAAGCTCAAGGCCTGGTTGCCATCGATCGTTTTATTAAGCTTTATCAAGGAAGCCCTAATTTAGACTATGCCTACTACTTAAAAGGACTCATTAGTTTTAATGATGACCTTGGTTTTATGGGACGCTTTACTGGGCAAGAATTGAGTGAACGCGATCCGAAAGCGGCGCGCGAAGCCTTTGAAGCCTTTCGCACCGTTGCGACCCGCTTTCCCGATAGTAAATATGCGAACGACTCCATCGACCGTATGCGCTACATCGTGAACTCGTTGGCTGAAGGCGATGTGACTGTCGCACGATTTTATTTTCATCGCGGCGCCTATTTAGCTTCCGCCAACCGAGCGCAATTAGTTATTCGAGATTATGATCGTGCACCCGCAGTTGAGGAAGCACTCTACTTGCTCATTCAGTCATATGAAAAATTAGGCATGACAGAATTAGTTACTGATGCTACTCGCGTGTTTCATTTAAATTTTCCCGATAGCGATATTCTAGAAACAGGTAGTCGAGCTAAAAAAGAAACTCGCTGGTGGCAAATCTGGAATAAATAAGGGGCTATACAACGAGTTGTATAGGTACTCGCGGCGCTAAAGCACAGAGCAATTCATAGCCAATGGTTCCCGCGCTTTGCGCAACGTCATCAACAGGAATGTGCTTGCCCCAAAGCTCAACCTTGCTGCCAATCTTTGCTAACGGAGCAGCGCGTAAATCAATGGTGAGCATATCCATCGAGACTTGACCTGCCAAGGGGCAAATTACGCCATTGCTAGTATCTCCGCCGTCGGCCACCCAAACAGGAGTACCGTCAGACGCACTACGGGGATAGCCATCAGCATAACCGCAGGCAACGATGCCAATACGCATCTCCTCGGGGGCTGTGAAGCGGCCGCCGTAACCGACTTTTTCCCCTTTTTTTACCACTTGAATACTGATAATTTCAGAGCTTAAACGCATCACTGGTTTTAAATTGGCATGAGCAATGTCAGCGAAACTCCCCGAGGGCGATGCGCCATACAACATAATTCCCGGCCTTACCCACTCACCTAAGACTGTGCGGTGCCACAAAATTGCCCCTGAATTTGCAGTCGAAGTATCACCAGGCAAATCTGTTATGGCTTCATTAAATAAATCGTATTGCGAACCTACCGAAGGTAAGCAATCGACCCGATCTGCGTTGGCAAAGTGGGTCATATGGTGCATGGCATAACCTGCGGCATGCAGGCGGTGATACATCAACCGATAGTCGCTCGGACTAAAGCCCAAGCGGTTCATGCCGGTATTCATTTTTAAATAAATGGGCCTTGGTTTAGCTTGATGCTGGGTTAAATCGAAAGTCTCAAGTGCCGCAACCTGACTTTCCGTATGCACCACCAACGTGCAGTCCAGCATAAATGCCAGCTTCAGGTCGTCCGCAGAAAATAGGCCTTCGAGTAGCAAGATAGGGCCTTTCCAACCATTTTCGCGCAAATAACGAGCATCTTGGATATCAAGCAAGGCAAAGCCATCCGTCAGCGCTAAGCCTTTAAGGGCTGCTGCAAAGCCATGACCATAGGCATTTGCCTTAATAACCGACCAAACCTGGGTTTGTGGGGCTAATTCACGAATTCGGGTTAAATTATGGCGCATGGCATCGATATCCATTGACGCCAAAATGGGTCGCTCCATAACGTGAACTCCTTTCATGATCTAATCTAACCACAACTAATAAGACGATTGTACGAATGAACCGTAGTTTCTACATAATTATGGCGGCGCAGTTTTTTTCATCACTGGCCGACAATGCCTTACTTATTGCCGCAATTGCGCTTTTGGCTCAGCTAAACGCACCCGCTTGGATGACACCATTGTTGAAATTATTTTTTGTGCTTTCCTATGTCGTCCTTGCTGCATTTGTTGGCGCTTTTGCCGATTCCCGCCCCAAGGGCAACGTGATGTTCATAACCAATACAGTCAAATTTATTGGTTGCGTGGCCATGTTATTTGGTAGTCATCCTTTGTTATCTTATGCTATCGTTGGTTTGGGTGCAGCAGCTTACTCACCAGCTAAATATGGAATTTTAACTGAGCTGCTGCCCCCCGAAAAATTAGTCGCTGCCAATGGTTGGATTGAAGGCTTAACAGTCAGTTCAATCATTTTGGGCACCGTTTTAGGCGGCATCTTAATTAGCCATACTGTCTCTGCAGATTTACTCAGCTTCGATATGCCGCTGATTACTACTTCAGTTGATACACCTGCTGAATCAGCGATTTTGTTCATTATGCTCATTTATGTTGTTGCCGCCTTAATCAATCTGCGTATTCCTGATACCGGTATCAAATATCGTGCGCAAAAAACCAATCCCATTGAACTCGTAGTCGATTTTGCAAAATGC
>CAILUH010000224.1 GCA_903837335.1 uncultured beta proteobacterium
TACAACTATTGGTGGCACCGACGCAAACTGCTTAGCAGTAGCCTGCGATGTAGGTAAGCCAGATGAAGTTAAAAAATTATTTGCTTCCTTGGCAGCCAAATTTGGTCGCATCGATCTTTTATTTAATAATGCCGGCTTAGGCACCCCCGCAATGCCAATGGAAGATATTAGTTACGAACAGTGGATGTCGGTCGTGAATACCAATTTAAGTGGCGCCTTTTTATGTTCACAAGAGGCGATTCGCATGATGAAGGCACAATCACCCCAAGGTGGACGGATCATTAACAATGGTTCCATCTCAGCTCATGCCCCGCGCCCTTTTTCGGCACCCTATACAGCCACTAAACACGCTATGACTGGCCTAACAAAAGCGATTTCTCTGGATGGCCGCAATCATCATATTGTCTGTGGACAAATTGATATTGGTAATGCCGCTACCGAAATGACTGAGCGCATGGCTAACGGAATTATTCAAGCGGATGGCTCGAGCAAAATTGAACCGCGCATGGATGTAGATCACGTCGGCCAAGCCGTCTTACATATGGCGCAATTACCGCTTGAAAGCAATGTGCTCTTCATGACCATCATGGCTAATAATATGCCCTTCGTTGGTCGCGGCTAAATCCTAAACTATAGCCGATTCACTCTCTATTTTACGAATCGGCATTTTTCTGCCAATCATCACCACTGCTACTACTGCAGTGGCAAACAGAATATTTACCAAAGTAATAGGCTCAGGTAAAAATAGGCTTGCAGCTAAAAAAGTCATGAAGGGCTGCAAGAGTTGCACTTGACCAACCCGTGCTATACCTCCTAAAGCAAGGCCGTTGTACCAAAAGAAGTTAGCGATAAATGCAGAGACCAGACCTAGAAAAAGTAAGGCCACCCAAGTACTAACTGAAATGGTCGGCGCTAACTGCAAAAAATTTGGCTCTTGAAAAGCAAAATAGAGTGCTAAGGGGAAATTAATCACTAGGCCCATTACCAGTATCCAAGAAATCACCACTGGACCGCCCATTTTTTGCGATAACTTTGCTGCTTCAGCATATCCATATGAAGCTGAAACCGCCGCAATAATTAACGCCCAATCGGCAAACTCTAGGCCGCCATGACTTTGCCAAAGTGAATACAGAATGACGATCAGGCTGCCAATAGCGGCTGTAATCCAAAACCCAAGCGATGGTCGCTCGCCAAACCGTAAGGCACCAAATAAAGCGGTTAATAAGGGGGTAATCCCCAACACTACGCCGCCACGCGAGGAAGGTAAGTAAGTCATTGCCACACTAATGCCCAATGGAAAACCAAAGACAATAAAAACAGTAGTGGCCAGTAAAGCTAAGGTATCTTTGCGATTGGGCCAAGCCGGCCGCAGATAAAGTAAATAAGCTAAAGCGCCAAAACCACCCAAAGTGGCGCGATAAAAAGCTGCTGGAAAGGTGCCGAAGTCAGCGACGACTAAACGTGTCGCCGGCAGAGTAATACTGAAAAAAATAATGCCTACAAGACCAAGCCATAGGCCCTTCGTTTCAGCTTTCATTAAACCGAGTAGCTTCTTTGTAGGTTAACGTAGGGCTGAATACGATGTCGGCACCAAGATCATATTTTCAATGCGCTCGACAATGGGGCCATTGACTTCCGTACCCGCTTTGGCAGATTTCCATTCAGGATCATTTTGAAATGCATTCCACTTGCTTTCCCGTTCAGCAAGGCTATCCCACTCCAAAAGATAGTAGAGTGAATTGCTATTTACGCCTACTAATACTGTCCAAAAACCAATCTGCCGAATACCATGCTTTTTCCACATCCCCAAGGTGATGCTTTCAAAACGTTTATTAAGCTCTGGCAGCTTGCCAGGAACCGAATGATAAATACGTAATTCATGCAACATAGCCAATCCTTTACTAAATATATACTCTAGCAAGGATAATAACGAAATTGCCAAAGTAATCCTGGAAGTGGGGTAAATTGATCTAATTAAAGCCAATCTAGCCCTAATTTAGTATTCAATTTAAGGAAGTTATGCCGATCATTACCAATATTGAAGATTTACGTCTGCTCCACCAAAAGCGCACCCCAAAAATGTTCTACGACTATGCTGATTCAGGCTCGTGGACTGAAACTACCTATCGCGCTAACGAAGCTGATTTCCAGAAAATTAAATTTCGCCAGCGGGTTGCTGTCAATATGGAAGATCGCACTACCCAAACCACCATGATTGGCGAAACTGTGGCAATGCCAGTAGCCCTAGCACCAACTGGTCTAACTGGTATGCAATATGCCGATGGTGAGATCTTAGCGGCACGCGCTGCTGAAAAATTTGGTGTGCCATTTTGCTTATCGACGATGAGCATTTGCTCGATTGAAGAAGTTGCCAAGCACACCACTAAACCATTTTGGTTTCAGTTATATGTAATGAAGGACCGTGACTTTATCGAGCGCCTCATTGAGCGAGCTAGGGCAGCATCCTGCTCGGCCTTAGTGCTTACCTTGGATCTACAAATTTTGGGGCAACGCCATAAAGATTTAAAAAACGGTTTAAGCGCTCCGCCCAAACTAACCATTGCAAATGTCATCAATATGATGACTATACCAAGGTGGTGTCTTGGTATTGCTATACCACCACGTCGTAATTTTGGCAACA
>CAILUH010000225.1 GCA_903837335.1 uncultured beta proteobacterium
CGTACCGATACTTATCGGGCTTCGGGAGCGGGTGGTCAGCATATTAATAAAACCGATTCAGCTGTTCGTCTCACGCACATGCCAACCGGGATCGTGGTGCAGTGCCAAAATGACCGCAGCCAACACCGCAACCGGGCTGAGGCCATGAGCATGCTCAAATCCAGACTGTACGAACACGAAATGCAAAAACGCCGGGTCGAGCAAGATAAACTAGAGGCTACTAAAACTGATGTGGGCTGGGGTCATCAAATTCGCTCTTATGTACTAGACCAAAGTCGCATTAAAGACCTACGTACCAATGTTGAAATTTCCAATACACAAAAGGTGTTAGATGGAGACCTCGATGCCTTTATTGAAGCTAGCCTTAAGCAAGGCGTCTAACTTAATTACTCTGCTCTTATGAACGATAAAGCCCCAACTATTAGCTCTGCCCCAGCTGCTCCTGAAGCGGTAGATGAAAATCACATCATTGCCGAGCGCCGCGAAAAATTAAGTAAGCTACGTGAATCTGGCGTTGCCTTTCCCAATGATTTTGTACCAACCCATTTATCAGCCGACCTGCATCAACAATACGATGGTTTAAGCAAAGAAGATTTGGCTACCCAAGCCATTTCCGTCAAAGTCGCTGGCCGTATGGTGTTAAAGCGCGTCATGGGTAAAGCCAGTTTTGCGACGATTCAAGATCGTAGCGGGCAAATTCAGTTTTATATTACCGATGATCACGTTGGTGCAGATAAACATAACGCCTTTAAACACTGGGATTTAGGTGACTTTATCGCTGCTGAAGGCATTCTATTTAAAACCAATAAAGGTGAGCTTTCCGTCGAGTGTAAAAACTTACGGCTCCTCACTAAATCTCTACGCCCCCTACCCGATAAATTTCATGGGCTTGCAGATCAAGAACTGAAATACCGTCAACGTTATGTTGACTTAATTGTGACCCCTGAAAGTCGAAATACTTTTTTAGCGCGCAGTAAAGTTATTGCCTCAATTCGTCAGCAGATGATTGACGCAAGCTTTATGGAAGTAGAAACCCCCATGTTGCACTCTATTCCTGGGGGCGCTACGGCAAAACCATTCATAACGCACCACAATGCGCTTGATATGCAAATGTTTTTGCGCATTGCGCCTGAACTCTACTTAAAGCGCCTAGTGGTTGGTGGCTTTGAACGGGTTTTCGAAATTAATCGTAATTTTCGTAATGAAGGGGTAAGCCCGCGCCATAACCCTGAATTTACGATGATGGAATTCTACGCTGCGTATACCGACTATCTGTGGCTCATGGATTTCACTGAAAACCTCATTCGATCTGCTGCGATCCACGCACAGGGTACTGCAGTACTTAGCCACCAAGGCCGTGAACTCGATTTAAGTAAGCCATTTCAACGCCTAAGCATTACTGCGGCAATCTTAAAATATGCCCCCTTATCGAATAAAAATTATGCTGCTAATCAACTAGAAGATGCTGACTTTATTCGTGCTGAACTCAAAAAAGGTGGCATCGATCCCAACGGTCCCGCCCTAAATAATGCTGGTCTAGGTGGCTTGCAATTAGCCTTATTTGAACTCGTAGCAGAAGAGCATCTCTGGGAGCCCACTTACATCATCGACTACCCAATTGAGGTTAGCCCACTCGCCAGAGAATCCGATACCCGCCCAGGCATTACCGAACGCTTTGAGTTATTTATTACAGGCCGTGAAATTGCTAATGGCTTCTCAGAGCTAAATGATGCTGAAGATCAAGCTGAGCGTTTTCGTAAACAAGTCGCAGAAAAAGAAGCTGGCAATGAAGAGGCCATGTACTTTGACCA
>CAILUH010000226.1 GCA_903837335.1 uncultured beta proteobacterium
GGCCATCACCGCCGCCTTCTCTGCACTCTTTAGACGACCATGCACAAGGCCAATTTTAAATTGCGGTAAAGCAATGGTTAATTGCGCATAGCTTTCTTCCGCAGTTTGTAATTGCAACGCCTCTGATTCTTCAATTAGAGGACAAACCCAATAGGCTTGCTGCCCTTTTTGTAGCCAGTCCTGTAAGCCAGCGATGACCTCAGAGCGACGGCTCGATTTAATTAACTTAGTGGTAATGGGCTTACGGCCCGGGGGTAATTCATCAATGATCGAGACATCTAAATCGGCATAGTATGTCATCGCCAAGGTGCGGGGGATTGGGGTGGCAGACATCATCAACTGATGACAATAGATCGTCTCCGAGCCAACCCGCTGCTGAATTTCTAGCCGCTGACGCACGCCAAAACGGTGTTGCTCATCAATCACTGCTAAACCCAAGTTGGCAAAATACACCGCGTCTTGAATTAAGGCGTGGGTGCCAATAATTAATTGGGCTACCCCACTTTCAATTTCGGCCTGGGCTAATTTTTTTTCTTTGGCCTTGAGGCTGCCTGCTAGCCACGCAATTTTTATTCCTAAGGGCTCAAACCATTCGCGCATTTTTAAATAATGTTGCTCAGCCAAAATTTCCGTCGGTGCCATTACCGTTGCCTGAAAACCCTGATCGATAGCGCGCGCAGCAGCTAAGGCAGCAACCACGGTTTTGCCACTGCCAACATCGCCTTGTAATAAGCGATTCATAGGAAAAGCTTGGGCTAAATCGGCTTGAATTTCAGTCCAAACGCGCTGTTGCGCCTGAGTTAATTCGAATGGTAAAACATCAAGCAACTGTTGCTCTAGGGTTTTATGTTTTGTTTTCTTCCCTGTCAACTTAGGCGTTGTTAATAATTGCGGGGCACGTCGCTGCCGACGTAACGCATGCGCACGTTTTAAAGAAATTTGTTGCGCCAGTAATTCTTCAAACTGAACCCGTCGCCAAGCAGGATGCGTACGCTCTAGTAATGCTTGCGTATCTGCATCGGCAGGCGGTTGATGCAAGTAGTGAATGGCCTGCATCAATGAGTACCAATCGTTACCTGGTAATAACTCTGCCATGAATTCTGCTGGCAATAAATCGGCCAAGAAGGTTTGAATAGCTGGATGAACTAAGGCTTGCGCTACCGCCTTACGAATCACCGTTTGACTTACTCCAGCAGATGCTGGATAGATGGGCGTTAAGCTTTTCGGTAAAGGGGCATCGGCTGCAATTGCTTTCACATTGGGATGCACCATTTCAGACCCCGAATGGCCATCGCGAATTTCACCCCGCACGCGTAAATGGGCGCCGACTGCCATTTGCTTTTGTTGGCTAGGATAAAAATTGAGCCAGCGCAGATGCAGTCGACCGGTCTCGTCTTCAATGGTTACCAGTAGCTGCCGCCGTGGGCGATAAACGACTTGGCAGGCAACCACCGTGCCTTGAGTCTGTACCGGGCTAAAGCGACCCCGCTCGAGCGCATCAGCTATAGACCACAACTCAGTCTCGTCTTCATAGCGCGCTGGCAGGTGCAAGGCTAGTGCAATTGGGCTATCAAGGCCCATTTTTATCAGATTAGGTGGCAGAGTAAGCTTAGTCATGGTTAGAATCCAATCTCCGATGGTAACGCTATGCACCTTGCTGATTTCAATTACGACCTACCGCCCGAACTAATTGCCC
>CAILUH010000227.1 GCA_903837335.1 uncultured beta proteobacterium
AAATAAAGGTCGTTGCAAGGGGATGAAATCTTGCTGCCATAATGCCGCGCCAATACCGCCGGCAAGAGCCCCTAAGAGCGCATAAGTGGTAATGCGGCCTAGATGCATGATGAGCTGTTGTTGCCATAAGCGCGTTGTAGATGCCCTTAAAAGGGGTTTTTCAGCTGCTCCCTCAATTCCAGCAGCGATGCCACCGCACATCAAAGCACAATGCCAGCCGCTGAGTAAAGATCCCAGAAAAATGGCCAAAATTAGGCTAGTGGTTAACACGAGGCTTGTGGTTGGCTCAACATGGGGTCTATGGGAATAGAATGGGGAGAATGAAAGAGCTTAAAAACAAATGCTCTACCTGTGTCCTTGGGCAGTTTTGTTTGCCGGTAGGGCTTTCTCCTGCTGACATTGGGCGCGTTGATTCCTTGGTAGATAAGCGTATTCATCTTAAAAAGGGAGATTCTCTTTATCGCCATGGCGATCCTTTAAGTGCAGTTTACAGCCTCCGTTTTGGCTCCTTGAAAACCGAACATACCCTGCCCGATGGCCGTCTTCAAATTATTGGCTTTCATTTACCAGGAGAAATGCTTGGGCTTGATGGTATTGGTGATAATCAGTATCAATTAAATGCGATTGCCCTAGAAGAAAGTGAAGCTTGTGTCATCGATTTTCATGACCTTGAAGGTCTTGCTCAACAAATTCCTAACTTACAACAACAGTTTCATCGCATTATGAGTCGGGAACTAACGCAAGATCAGCGCCACCTGTTATCGCTTGGCAGTTTACGGGCTGAAGAACGCTTAGCTGGCTTTCTCATCAATTTCTCTGCCCGTTTAGAAGCCCGCGGTTATCTGAATAATGAATTTACTCTACGCATGAGTCGAGAAGAAATTGGTAGCTATCTTGGGATTAAATTTGAAACTGTCAGCCGGATGTTTTCGCGTTTTGCTGAATCTGGCCTCATTCAATTAAAACAAAGACAGGTGAAATTAATCGATCTGGATGGCCTCTATGAATTGGCTGGCCAAGTTAATCCTCTCCATTTAAATACTGTCAAAACAAATTGCTAAATGAAGCCTGAATCAAAATTACTATCACCATCTTCACCTCGGGCCGGCAAAATATAAAGGCTGAGGGCACTCGATAAAGCACAGAATATCCAAATTATAAAAAATCCTAAGGTATAAATTCCTTCATCTGCTAGCGTTAGATGGTAGCCAAAAAAGATTAAATCTTCGGGGCGAATAAAACTAAAGAGTAGACCCTCAGCTAAACCTGCAACCAAAAAAGCGGGCCACAAAATCAAGATCAGTAGGCGCAATCTCATTTTGCAACCTGCTCTACTTTGAGACCCTGCTTAACTACCCCATCCCGAATCGGCGTATCGGGAAACAGACTAAAGGCCAACCAAATAGTAATAGAGCAGCCGACTACTGCAATCGTCGGCAGGCTAATTAAAAACCAGGGCCAACTTTGTTTCCACCAGGGAGTTAGGGCTATTTCATTTGACATCATCTTTCCTTTCTAGCTGAGGGTTAAATTGTTATTCATGGGGAATAATAAAAATAGATTTTTCATCGCGCTGTCGCAGAATTTGTCTTTTGTCGTCCCCTGCCTCATACGCATCTACCAAAAAATGAATCGGGTAATTTCCTGCCGCAATTTTTCCTAATTTTGAACTGACTTTAATTGGCATTAGTAAATTACTTGCTGGCTCTACTTTAATTTCAGTGATTTCTTTATTTTGGGAATTCAAAATTGTTAAATCTTCAAGGCCTTTTGCCTTTAAGCTCACTGCCATTGGGTGCTCCGATGAATTCATGATCTGAATTCGGTAAATATTTTCAATTCGCTCGCCATCAACTTCGCGAGCTAAAGCGCCACGATCACGCATTACATCAACTCGCAGTGGATTTCGAGTAAAGAGAGAAAACAAAAAAGCAGCCGATAAAGCAGTAATAAAAAGGGCATAGAAAATTACACGGGGCCGCAGGATATGTCGAATAGCACTTTGATTGGTTTCATGATCTAGCATTGCGCGTTCAGTGGTATAACGAATTAAACCCAGAGGGTAATTCATCTTATCCATCACCAAATCACAGGCGTCGATACAGGCGCCACATCCAATGCACATATATTGCAAACCATCGCGAATATCAATTCCAGTTGGGCACACTTGCACACAAATACTACAGTCGACACAGTCTCCTAAGCCCTTGGCTAAGATATCGGTC
>CAILUH010000228.1 GCA_903837335.1 uncultured beta proteobacterium
CGCGATTGGCTGCGCCCGGCAGTTTTTATTCCTGAATCAAAGCGACTTAGTGTTTTATTGCGCGATTTTCGCGATAACCGTAATCATCTTGCTGTTGTTGTAGATGAGTATGGTGGTATTGCTGGCATCATTACGATTGAGGACGTACTAGAGCAAATTGTGGGTGATATAGAAGATGAATTTGACGTAGATGAAGATGCCGACAATATTATTCCGCTAGATAATGAGACCTTGCGCATTAAAGGTATTACTGAATTAGAACAAGTAAATGCCGCTCTAGGATCACAATTCCACTTAGAAAATATTGAAACGATTGCGGGTTTTATTTCGCAGCATTTAGGTCGAGTACCTAAATTGGGCGAGAAAATAAAAATTGCAGGTATTGAATTTGAAATTCAACGGGCAGATTCACGTCAAATTCACATTCTCATTGCCCGCCGCCTACCAGCCGAGACTTAATTGATTAAAGCGAGCCTGTTGCGTGCGCTACTGTGTGCGGTAGGGAGCGGCATTGCCGTTGCCTTGCTTGCCGAAGCTCCCTATGGGGGCTGGTGGCAAATTTTTGCCCTCAGTATTTTTTGGTATTTACTGGCGCATTTTCGGTTAGAAAAAAAATGGGCCATTTTTATTCTGGGGATGAGTTTTGGCTTAGCCTATTTTGTCTGTAGTCTTTGGTGGATTTATATCAGCTTGCATGATGTCGGCGGCTTAAGTTGGGCATTCGCAGGATTTGGCGTCATTGCCCTGTCGAGCTACCTTAGCCTGTTCTTTGCAGCGGCTCTTCTGCTGGTCCATCTCCTCGAGCAAACGGGGAGAAAACCGGGCTTTGCCATTTTTATCAATGCCCTCCTCTTCGCTAGTGCCTGGACGTCAATGGAATACTTACGGGGCTTACTATTCACCGGCTTTCCTTGGAGCGGCTTTGCTGAAACGCAAATCAATGGGCCTTTTAGCGTAATCGCTCCTTGGTTTGGGGGTCTCGCCTGCACCTTTGCCGTATTTTGGCTTGCCTATCTGCTCGCGCAATTACATGTTGCGCCATGGAAGGTAGGAGGGATGATGGTTAGTGGCGTTTTGCTATGCCAGGTGCTGGGGTTTTGGCAATTTACACAAGCCTATGAAAAACCCATTTCCGTGCGGCTACTGCAAGGCAATTTTGCGCAAACTCAGCAATTTAATCCGCCAGCGATCTTAAGACAGATTCAACTGTACCTCGCTTTAATTGAAGAAAAGTCGGCTAATTTAATTGTCATTCCTGAAACTGCTTTTCCTTGGCCACAAGCCCAATTACCAACTGGTGCTATCAAACAATTGCAAGCATTTGCACAGGCTAGCGCGAGTAATTTGTTAATTGGGGTAGTTGGTCAAATTGATGGCGAAAATAATAAAATTTTATTTACAAATCGCGCGCTAGGTTTAAGTCAAGATCGGCCCAGCTATGTATACGATAAATCCCATCTAGTGCCTTTTGGCGAATTTATTCCGCCTGGTTTTCAATGGTTTGTTGATGAATTTAAAATTCCCTTGAGTAATTTTGGTCGCGGTGCAGTTAATCAGCCACCGTTTTTAATCCAGCCTACTAATTCAAAACCGCTGGGCGCTGCGATTACGATTTGCTATGAAGATGTCTTTGGCGGAGAACTGGCTGCCCGACTGAGAAATGCCACTGAACCCATTAATCTCCTTGTTAATATGACCAATTTAGTTTGGTTTGGTCATTCACAAGCACCAGCCCAGCAACTGCGTTTATCCCAACTTCGCTCCTTAGAAACCGGGCTTCCTAGCATTCGCGCAACCAATACCGGGATTACTGCCGTTATTGGGGCTGATGGTCGTGTGCTAGCGCAATTACCGCAATTTACCCGCGCTGAACTCCAGATGGAAGTGCAGGCTTACACGGGCAAAACGCCATATGTGATCTGGGGAGACCTGCCAATATTGTCTTTTTCTGGAATCTGGATTCTTTTTGGACTAAGTTACAAGTTAAAACGGCGACTTTCTTAGCTAAGTTGACTCGGGCGGTTAAAATCTAGACCTTAGCTAGGTCGATGATGCTTACTTTTTAATGCTTACTTTTCAGCAAATTATTCTTCAACTCCAGGAATACTGGGATCAGCAAGGTTGCGCCTTGTTGCAACCGATCGACCTCGAGGTTGGTGCGGGCACTTCTCATACGGCTACCTTTCTGCGTGCAATCGGACCAGAGCCATGGAAAGCAGCTTACGTTCAACCATCACGCCGACCCAAGGATGGACGCTATGGTGAAAATCCAAATCGCCTACAGCACTACTATCAATTTCAAGTTGTTCTAAAGCCAGCCCCTGACAATATTTTAGATTTATATTTGGGCTCCTTAAAAGCCTTGGGACTTGATTTACAAAAAAATGATGTGCGCTTTGTTGAGGATGATTGGGAAAATCCCACCTTGGGATCTTGGGGTTTGGGTTGGGAGGTGTGGCTAAATGGCATGGAAGTAACCCAATTCACGTATTTTCAGCAAGTGGGTGGCCTTGACTGCAAACCCGTACTAGGCGAAATTACTTATGGCATTGAGCGCTTAGCCATGTATATCCAAAATTGTGCCAATGTATTTGATTTAGTCTGGACTAAGGGCCTAAGTTACGGTGATGTGTACCATCAAAATGAAGTAGAGCAATCAGCCTACAATTTCGAACACGCCAACACGGAATTACTGTTTAGCCATTTTGCTAACTATGAAAATGAAGCTAAACGCCTCATTGAAGTACCGCTTGCCCTGCCTGCATATGAAATGGTTTTAAAAGCAGCGCATACTTTTAACCTTTTAGATGCCCGTGGCGCGATTTCTGTAACTGAACGAGCTACTTATATTGGCCGTATTCGCAATTTATCACGTGCAGTTGCGCAAGCCTATTTTGAGGCCCGTGAAAAGCTTGGTTTTCCAATGCTTCACACTAACGCAAAATGATGTTAGAGCCCAACGCAACCTTAATTTTGGAAGTATTTACAGAAGAGTTACCACCAAAATCGTTACCTAAGCTTAGCGATGCTTTTACTAATGCTATTTTTAACTCACTAAAAAAAGCCCAGCTATTAAGCGCAGACTCAAAGCCTATTAGCTTTGCAAGTCCCCGTCGCTTAGCAGTGCAAATTAATGGCGTGCTTAATCAAGCCGCTGACTATGCCGTGCGGGAAAAAATATTGCCAACTAGCATCGCTTTTGATAGTGCCGGCAAACCCACTGCGCCGCTCTTAAAAAAATTGGCTGCGCTGGGTTCTGCCGATATCGATCTCAACACCTTAGAGCGGTTTGGCGAAGGTAAAAATGAAACACTTTTTTTAAATCTACAGGCAACTGGTGCGCAACTTACGCCTACCCTTCAACTAGCGCTTGAATCTGCTTTACAGCAACTGCCTATTGCAAAAATGATGCACTACCAAGTTGTACAAAAAAATGGTGACTTAAAAGATGTGGCTTTTGCTAGACCAGTTCACCGCATTCTTGCGCTACATGGCAAAGTGCCATTGCAACTAGAGGGACTTGGCATTACCGCAGACCAGCTAACAGAAGGACATCGCTTTCTTTCTGCCGGAGCAATAAAACTAACGGTAGCGCATGATTATGAACGTGTCCTTGAAACCCAAGGCAAGGTCGTCGCCAATTTTGTACGTCGTCGAACCTTAATTCAACAGGGCCTTACTCAGGCGGCCGGTGAAGATCTGGTGTTGATGCCTGACGCACTGCTTGACGAAGTAACTGCGCTTGTTGAGTGGCCAGTAATTTATCGCTGTCAATTCGATCCTGAATTTTTAGAAATTCCGCAAGAGTGTCTTATTTTGACGATGCAGACCAATCAAAAATATTTTGCCTTAACGGATCAACAAGGAAAATTACGTAATCGCTTTTTAATTGTTTCTAATATTGAAACAGTTGATCCCAGCGCTATTATTGCCGGCAATGAACGCGTCATACGCCCCCGCTTGGCAGATGCACGCTTCTTTTACCAACAAGATCAAAAGCGCTCACTATATTCTCGCCTCGATGACTTAAATAAAGTGGTTTATCAAAACCAGCTTGGTAGCCAACTCGAGCGCATGCGCCGAGTACAAGCAATTGCCCTCCAGATTGCCGCAGACTTGAATCGTCAGGGTCTCGCTATTAATACAGAATGGCTTAGTCGAGCTGCAGAAATTGCTAAGGCTGATTTACTCACTGATATGGTTGGTGAATTTCCCGAACTACAGGGCATTATGGGTCGTTATTATGCTGCGCTTGATGGTGAAGCAGCTGAGGTAGCAGCTGCTTGTAGCGAACACTACCAACCCCGTTTTGCAGGCGATACACTTCCCCTCTCATTAACTGGCACCGTTTTAGCCTTGGCTGACAAACTAGAGACATTAGTCGGTATTTGGGGTATTGGACTTGCGCCCACTGGCGATAAAGATCCTTATGCCTTAAGACGTAATGCGCTTGGCATTTGCCGCTTATTGGTAGAAAAGAATTTAGCAATTAATCTGCCAATCCAGATTGATTTTGCCCGCAGTCAATTTAAGCAAACTGAGGTGGCGCAAAAAGCAAATACGAGTGACATTTATCAATTCATTGCAGATCGCTTTCCTGCCTATTTACGCGATCAGGCTGAGATTGGAGGCACTTTCACTGCCCCTGAAATTGATGCCGTCTTAAGTCAAATGCCGCCTTATTTCAATGATGTTATTGCACGTTTACAAGCTTTGCGCCAATTTAATGCTTTACCTGAGGCCGCTCAGCTGGCTGCAGCCAATAAACGCATTAGCAACATCCTCAAGAAAACCAGCACGCCGATACCAACGAATTACTCGTCAAAACTGCTCGTTCTGCCTGCAGAAATTGCGCTTGTAAAAAGCCTGGAAGCTATCAGTACTAATCTCGATTTGGCTTATCAGGCCGGAGAATTTGTTGCTTGCTTACAAATTTTAGTTTCTCTTGCACAACCCATTGATCATTTTTTTGCAGATGTGATGGTGATGGATCCGCGGCCAGAGCTGCGTGATAATCGCTTGGCCTTATTACAACAATTGCATCAAAAAATGAATTTGATCGCCGATCTTGGCAAATTGGCATGAGCCAGCACGCTGCTAAATTAATTATCCTCGATCGCGATGGTGTGATTAACGTAGATCGCGATGACTACGTAAAATCTGCTCAAGAATGGGAACCCATTCCAGGAAGTCTTGAAGCTATAGCTCTCCTTACTCAAGCTGGTTACCGCGTGGCAGTTGCCACCAATCAGTCGGGTATTGGGCGCGGGTTTTATGCCTTGCAAGACTTACATGCAATGCATCAAAAAATGGCAGATCTACTTGCCCCGCTAGGTGGAAGAATTGATAGTATTTTCTTTTGTCCGCACGTTGACGCTGACCATTGCAACTGCCGTAAGCCTTTACCTGGCATGTATCTTGAAATTGCGGCACGTTATCGTCCTGGCGCTAGCGCGCCTGCACTAGCTGACATACCCGTGGTAGGTGATTCATTGCGTGATTTACTCCCAGCAAGTACATTAGGCGCGCAGCTCAATTTGGTGTTAACTGGTAAAGGCCAAATGACTTTAGCAACGGGTGGATTACCTGCAAATACTGCGGTCTATGAAAATTTGCTCGCTTTTACTCACCAGCACTTAAAGGTTTAGCATGATTTGGCTTAAATCAAGCGCTTTTTTTATTTTTCTTCTGCTCTTTACGCTCTTTTTTGGTAGCTTATGCGTCATTATTTTTCCCTTCATGTCGGTTTATAGCCGCTATCAATTTGTTAGTCGTTGGAATAATATTGTTTTAGTAGTGCTCGAACATCTCTGTGGTATTCGCTATCAAATCAAGGGAATGGAGCATGTTACCAACTCTCTTGATTTACCAGTAGTTGTATTAAGCAAGCATCAATCCGCATTTGAAACAATTGCCTTTATTGCTATTTTTCCAAAGCATTTATGTTTTGTTTTCAAACGTGAATTACTTTGGCTGCCCTTTTTTGGTTGGGCTTTAGGCATGTTAAATATGATTCATATCAACCGCTCTAAACGCGAAACTGCAGCAATTTCAGTCGCCAATCAGGGGCGTCAACGCCTCCGTGATGGGAATTGGATTTTAATCTTCCCTGAAGGTACCCGCACCCCTACCGGTTCACATCGCCCTTATCGAAAAGGCGGTGCACGGTTGGCGGTAGCAACCAATGCAAGCGTTATTCCAGTAGCCCACAATAGTGGTCGGGTGTGGCCGCGCAATAGTTTTTTAAAGTATCCCGGCTTAGTAACTATTTCAATTGGGCCATTGATTTCCTCTGCTGGCAAAACGGGAGATCAACTTAATGCAGAAGTTGAGGAATGGATTGAGACTGAAATGCTGAAAATTGATCCAAGTGCTTATACAAAATAATTGCCTGCTACTAAAGCGATTCTGCTTATTGCAGCTGCGCTAAACGACAAGCCCACTCAATATAACGAGTAACAGGTATATCTTGAGCGCGAAGCTTGAGTTCCGCCTCACTTAAAGCTAAGCGCTCGCTATAACCCTGTAAATTCGTACGTAACATCTTGCGGCGCTGTGAAAATGCCGCCGCAACGATTTTTTCTAAAGCCCGCCATTCATCTGTATTTAAAGAAAACTGCTGCCGCGGAATCATCCGGACAACCGCTGAATTTACCTTCGGTTGGGGCTCAAAAGCAGTAGGCGGCACTTCTAAGACTTGCTCCAGGTGGTAACGCGCTTGTAGCATCACCGATAAACGACTGAACTCAGCGCCACCGTCTACAGCAACCATGCGAGCAACTACCTCAGCCTGCAACATGAATACTTGCTCATCGATAAAGGGGGCCACTGTAAGCAAATGAAATAATAAGGGTGATGAAATGTTGTAAGGTAAATTACCTACAATCAAACGACGCCTAGTTTGAGTCGGTATTTTTTTCGAGTTGGTAGCCCAATTCACAAAATCAAACTGCAGCGCGTCACCTTCTATGATGTCAATTCCAGGAATGTGTTTTGCTCGCCAATAGGCCACCAAATCACGGTCGATTTCTAGTAAATCTAAGTGGTCAACTTGGTTTAATAGGGGTAGCGTTAATGCCCCTAAGCCTGGACCAACTTCAATAATCTGTGCATCTGCACTTGGGTTGATGATGCTGATAATGGCATGAATTACTCCGTCATCTTTTAAAAAATTTTGACCGAAGCGCTTACGAGCGAGATGCATGAGATTTATTCTGCGCGCGCTGCTGCGCTAATTGAAATGCCAAACGCAGGGCTTCTACCATGCTGCTAGGATCAGCCAAGGCTTTTCCGGCAAGATCAAGAGCCGTGCCATGATCGACTGAAGTACGAATAATAGGTAAGCCTAAGGTAACATTAACGCCACTACCAAAGGCTGCAAATTTAAATGGCGCAAGACCTTGATCGTGATACATCGCCAAAAAAACATCATATGCAGATAGATTGCGAGGATTGAATAAAGTATCAGCTGGAATAGGACCAGTAACCGCAATTCCCTTTTGTTGGGCGGCTAAAATAGCGGGGCCAATAATAGTAATTTCCTCTTGCCCCAAATACCCCCCTTCTCCAGCATGCGGATTTAAGCCGGCTACAGCAATACGTGGTTGATCAATGGCAAACCAAGTCTGTAAATCCTGATGCAAGATATTGAGGGTGTTGAATAAAGTCTCGCGATTAAGTGCTGCAGCAACACGCTGGATTGGTAAATGCGTCGTAGCCAATGCCACCCGTAAGGGGTTTGACCTTGCTAGGCCCAAGATGCCAGCAGGAATATTCGCGCAAAGCATCATCACCACTTGCGAACAATGACAGTGTTGTGCCAGATACTCAGTATGTCCAGAAAAAGGGATGCCTGCTTGATTAATGACACTTTTTTGTATCGGTGCAGTAATCATGGCCCCAAAGCGGCCCGATAAACAACCAGCAAGTGCACGATCTAATAAAGTTAAAACATATGGTGCATTTTCTGGGTCGAGTTGGCCCGCGTGGACTGGCGTTTTTAAAGTGATGGGCTCTAATTGCAATCGATCCGACCAAGCTAGTGCATTTTTTCGCTC
>CAILUH010000229.1 GCA_903837335.1 uncultured beta proteobacterium
CTTTAAAGCCTCTTCTTTGTTGATCTTCTTAATTCGAGCATGAGCTAAGGGAGAGCGAACAATGTCCATATAAACCATGTTTGGCAACTTAATATCATCGACATAATTTCCCTTGCCTTGGATAAATCGCGCATCTTCCTTACGAAGGCGAGAGTCGCCCATACCCATTAACGCTGCTTCACGTTCTTTCAATGGTGCATTCATTTAAATCTCCTATCAAGCTTTACATCAAGCTAAATTTATTTTCTTGAATTTGTTAATTAGGCAGCAGCAGTTTCTTGTAATTTTTTGGCCGCATACTGCACAGCCTTCACAATATTTTGATAACCAGTGCAGCGACATAAATTACCTGAAATACCAGCACGAATCTCAGCTTCCGTTGGATTAGGATTTTCTTGTAACAATCGATAAGAACGGACCAACATTCCCGGAGTACAGTAACCGCATTGCAAGCCGTGCTCCAGATGGAATCCCTCCTGGACAGCACTCAGGACGCCGTTTTTTGCCAAGCCCTCCACAGTCAAAATATCTGCGCCATCGGACTGCACTGCTAAAACCGTACAAGACTTTACTGACTTACCATCAATGTCAACTGTACAGGCCCCACAATGACCAGTTTCACAACCAATATGAGCACCAGTTAAATTAAGATTCTCACGCAGGAAATGTATCAAAAGTAATCTTGGCTCTACGGCCTCTTCTACTTTTTTGCCATTAATGGACATGCTTACTAATTTTTTACTCATGATCTATTGCTCCGTTTGAAATTAACTAATTTGGGAAGCTGCATCAAGCAATGCACGTTTTGTCATTTCGCCAGCCATAGCTGTTTTATACTCAGCATCACCACGCAAGTCTTCTGCTGGATTGCAAATTTCAGTCACAGCAGCAGCAACTTGACTCAAGGTCTCTGCATTTAACTCTTTGCCAATCAGTAATTCTTCCGCTTTAGTTGCTCTAAGTGCTGTATCTGCGACGTTGGTTAAGCCAATGCGCACCATCGAAACTTTTCCTTGGCTCATCTGCAACACCACAGCAGCTGCAGCAGTGGCCCAATCCCCTGTTTTGCGTTTTAATTTTTCGTAAGCACAACCCGTATTTTTGGCCAAGGGAGCAAATTGGATTTCGGTCAAAATTTCATTTGAAGCCATATCCGTCATATAGGTTCCCTGAAAGAAATCTACTGCCTTCACTTTTCTCTCTCCTTGGGGGCCTTGCAATACAAAAGTAGCATCTAGGGCCATTGCAATTGCAGGGTGATCATTAGCAGGGTCACCATGAGCAATATCGCCGCCTATGGTTCCACGATTACGTACTTGGGGATCTGCAATCCATTGAACAGCTTTGGGTAATAAGGAAGCCTTTTCTTTCAATAAATCTGAATCAAGAATGTCGTTTTCAATCGTCATTGCACCAATTTTGATCAGGCCAGCCTCTTCACGTATACCTTTTAATTGCGGAATACGATTCAAATCCACAAGGTGTGCGGGTTCAGCAAATCTTAATTTCATCATGGGTAGCAAGCTATGGCCGCCAGCCAATATTTTGGCATCTTCACCCAAATCATTTAGCAGGGTAATGGCCTCACTTACAGAAGTTGGCGCATGGTAATCAAATTCCGGAGGAATCATTTTGTCTCCTTTAAAAATTAGTAATTTTTATTAACTGCTTTTTATGTACTCTTTATATACTATAAATAAGACTCATGTATTTTTTGCACTGCAGCATATATATTACCCCTCTCGAATTTAGGAAAAAGTAAAGTGAGCAAAAAAAAAGGAATTCCCACATAATTAAAAGGTAGATAGCAATCAGCCGAAAGCAATGAAAATAAACATCAACACATTAGTTTCAGCTGGGCTTATCTTTGCGGTAGGTGCAACCCTTTATTTGGTTACCTTTGAAACTTCAGAAAATTTCTGGTCATTTCAATGGCTTTCTCTATTGGGAATCGCGTTAGGTTGCTATGCACTTGGAAAATTGCGACCGCAACGTCTTGGTCTCTCACCCCCACATGTCATGCTTTCTTTAGGATTTGGGGGGATGTTAGTTGGACTATTTATTGATATACAAATTACACCTATCGCTACTATCGCGACCATATGTTCCACCAGCCAGTCTCTTTCTTTAATGGATTCGCTGCAATTGCACTTGAGACTCATGCCATTCATGCATATTGGCATGCTTATAGGTGGTATTGCGGCAATCCCGAGCTTGAGGTATTTGAGGCCTCAGTGTAGAAAGCTATGCTCAATGTTGGCGCAAAATATTCTATGCTCAACATGGATGCTGCTAGGGATGACATTAGGATCAGTCATCTTCACTCAAGTTTTACAACAAAGCGAATTACAGTACCTCAGTCTGAGCATGATGCTTGCTGGAATGTTTACTGGAATGGTCTGGGGTATGGTTGTCAGCGTCCTGCTGTACAGACAATACTTCAATTGGCTTGATTTCTGCGAGAAATTAAAAACGTCTCGCATCACTTAATCCTCCTTGAATTCATCTCCCCAAC
>CAILUH010000230.1 GCA_903837335.1 uncultured beta proteobacterium
AGCTAATGGCTATCATGGTGAAACTTTAGGCGCACTTGCCGTGACTGATGTCGCCATTTTTAGACAAGCCTATGGTGATTTATTACAAACCGTCCATACCGTGATGTCGCCAGACTTACGCCAAGCACTGCCAGGCGAAACTGCTGCTGAGCTAACCCAACGTGCGGTTGCAGATGTAGCGCAATTATTTGCGCGTGAACATGAGCATATTGCTGCCTTCATTGTCGAACCGTTAGTGCAATGTGCTGGTCAAATGGCAATTCATTCACCAATTTATTTACAGCAAATCCGGCAGCTCTGTGATCGCTACGCAATTCATTTAATTGCCGATGAAATTGCGGTGGGGTGTGGTCGTACTGGACTTTTTTTTGCCTGTGAACATGCGGGTATTTGGCCTGATTTTTTAACTCTCTCAAAAGGTATTAGCGGTGGCTACTTGCCCCTCTCCCTGTCGCTAACGACGGACACAATTTACCAAGCTTTTTATGGCGATGACGTACGGGAAGGATTTTTACATTCTCATTCCTATACTGGAAATCCGCTAGCTTGTGCAGCCGCTTTAGCTAGTTTGGCTATTTTTTCCAGCGAGCAAGTGCTCGAAAAAAATCTTGGGCGTGCACGAGATTTAAATCAGGCTTTTGCATGGGCCAAGATAGATGAGCGCTTCGAGCACTTTCGTCAACAAGGCATGATCTTGGCATTTGATGTCAAAAATACTGTACTGCATGCGGCTGCATTAACAACCCCGTTTGCTGCGCAATTATTTCAACAAGGCTTGCAAGCTGGGGTGCTAGTGCGGCCAATAGGCAATACTATTTATGTGATGCCACCTTATATACTTAGCGCAGAAGAAACCGAATTGATGTCTAGCAAAATTCGCAGTGCTGTTGATAAAACACTCGCTACCGGCAAACCGACTTAATATGCATGCCCTCAAAAAAGCCCAAGCCCGCCTCGCAGCGCTTGAGCAAAATCTTTTAAAGCGAAGCTTACGCACCTCTGCTTCGCCGTGCACGCCTCATCCCACGGTAGATGGCCTTACCCTAAAAGCATTTTGCAGCAATGATTATTTGGGGTTCGCGAACCATCCGGACTTAATTACTGCCTTGACTGAAGGTGCCAAACTTTATGGCGCTGGAAGTGGCGCTTCTCATTTAATTAGTGGGCACAGTATTGCCCATGCAAAACTAGAGGAGGCCTTAGCAAGTTTGCAAGCGCCGTTTATTCCGCATTCACGCGCCTTGTTTTTTTGTACTGGATATTTAGCCAACCTGAGTGCTATTACTGCTTTAGCTAGTTTAGAAAATGAATCTGCGAGTAGCTCAACGACAATTTATTCGGGCAAGCTCAATCACGCGTCGCTCATTGATGGGGTGCGCTTAGCCACAGCCCAAACCAAAACTAATACCGTAATTTTTGATCATCATGTTCTACTCGATCTAGAGCGCAAGTTATCAAGCGATACCGCCGCACTCAAACTGATCGTGACTGACGGGGTCTTTAGTATGGATGGCGACTTGGCGCCGGTAACTGAATTACTTGCCTTAGCTGAGCGATATGATGCCCTCCTGATCGTCGATGATGCCCATGGCTTTGGCGTCCTGGGAGAAAACGGCTGCGGAATTTTAGAAGCGCTACAACTCCATTCGGAGCGACTTATTTATATTGGCACCCTCGGCAAAGCAGCCGGTATTAGTGGTGCGTTCATCTGTGGCGAATCGACCTTAATTGAATATATTTTACAAAAAGCCCGTCCTTATATTTATAGTACCGCTACACCGCCTGCGATCGCGCATGCATTGCTACGTAGTCTGCAACTGATTACCTCTGCTGAAGGTAAACAACGACGTCAACAGCTAGGTCATTTAATTGCTACTTGGCAAACAGACATGGTATTTTCCTGCTGGCAAAAAATGCCTTCTTCTACCGCCATTCAACCGATTATTTTGGGCGAAAATAAAACGGCACTAGCAGTGACGCAGCACTTAGCTGATGCTGGCTATTGGATTCCGGCGATTAGGCCGCCTACTGTTCCAGCTGGTAGTGCCAGGCTACGAGTGACTTTTTCCGCAAGTCACACTATTGCGGAAGTACGAGAACTCATCAGCACCCTCCAGCAAATTGAAGTGACAGTATTAGCAAGTAATGCTCAATAAAATAAATCGTCATTACTTTGTTGCTGGCACCGATACCGAGATTGGTAAAACGCTAGTCGCTGGTGCGTTGATTTTGCTCTTGCGGGAAAATTTTGAACGCGTCGCGGGTTTTAAACCAGTTGCTGCGGGAATGTATCGGAATGCCAATGATCAATTAGTAAATGAAGATATAGAAACCCTGATGCTCGCCTCTGACCTCTCAATCCCTGTATCCGAAGTATGTGCATATCAGTTAGAGCAAGCTGTCGCCCCACATTTAGCGGCAGCGCAAATGGGTATTGAACTGAAGTGCAATGTCATGCTAGCCGCCTATCAACAGTTAAGCCAACAAGTTGATGCGGTGATCGTTGAGGGTGCTGGTGGTTTTTTGGTGCCATTGAACTCCGCAATGAATTTGGCTGATCTGGTCGAGCTGCTAGAAATACCCATAATCCTGGTAGTTGGTATGCGGCTAGGTTGCCTTAATCATGCCTTGCTTACAGTAGCAGCCATTGAGCAGCGTGGTCTTAAGCTAGCAGGCTGGGTTGCAAACTGCTTACAACCGCAGATGCCCCTTCTAGCAGAAAATATACAGAGCCTACAAGAGCGAATTGCTGCGCCCCTCCTAGGGGTGATTGAGGGTTTACCACCTGAGCTTCAAAAATGCGAGAATACCCCTTACCCCTTATCTGCCTTAGAGTTTGCTAAAAATTCCCTCAAATTACCCTAAATAATCCAAAAAAAATGCGCTGAAAAGAGCATCGTTCTGCACTTTCAGCTAATATGAAACCATGCAACTACTTCCAGAAATACTTGCTTCCACAGATGAGATTCAGGTCATCCGCCGTAATATTCATGCCCACCCTGAACTCCGTTTTGAAGAAAACCTCACTGCCGATTTAGTCGCTGAGGCTCTGTCAAGCTGGGGTATTCCAATTGTTCGCGGAATGGGTAAAACTGGCGTCGTGGGTCGCTTAGATGGAGCACTTGGACCTGGAAAGATGATTGGCCTACGCGCCGATATGGATGCCTTACCACTGCAAGAACACAATACCTTTGCCCATGCCTCGCGTCACGCCGGCAAAATGCATGCTTGTGGCCATGATGGTCATACTGCGATGCTCTTGGGTGCGGCTCAGTATTTATCGAATCATCGCGACTTTAAGGGTAGTGTCATTTTCATTTTTCAGCCCGCCGAAGAAGGGGGTGGCGGTGCGCGTGAAATGATTAAAGATGGTCTCTTTAAACAATTTCCATGTGATGCTGTTTTTGGTTTACATAACTGGCCCGGTATTCCCGTCGGTGATTTTGGTGTCACTGTGGGACCCATGATGGCATCGAGTAATGCCTTTCAAATCACTGTTAAGGGTCGCGGTGGGCATGCCGCCTTGCCACACAATAGTGCCGACCCAGTTATTGCGGGCGTCAATGTTGCGCAAGCCTTGCAAAGTATTATTACGCGCAATAAGCGGCCAGTAGATGCTGCAGTCTTATCGATCACCCAATTTCATGCAGGTGAAACTAGCAATGTGATTCCTGATAGCGCTTTTATTGGCGGCACGGTACGCACCTTTACGCTAGAAGTGCTTGATCTGATTGAAACCCGGCTCCGTGAAATTACCCATGGTGTCGCGGGCGCCTTTGATTGCTCTGCTGAAATTGAATTTATCCGCAGCTATCCGCCACTCATCAATCATCAGCGAGAAGTTGATTTTGCGGTCAGCGTGATCACCGATTTAGTTGGGGCGGGGCACGTCGATACCCAAATTGATCCAACGATGGGTGCAGAAGATTTTGCTTTTATGGTCTTAGAAAAGCCCGGTTGCTATGTATTCCTTGGCAATGGCGACGGCGATCATCGGACAGTTGGTCACGGCATGGGTCCGTGCCAGTTACATAATCCCTCTTATGATTTTAATGACGCCCTTATTCCTGTTGGGGTTAGTTACTGGGTTAAGCTAGCACAACGATTTTTGGCTTAACGCGGCAATAGAAGCCAGGCTTGACCTACTTGTTTCATGCGTCCGGCGAGCTCGCCTGCCGCCTCACCGCTACCCCAATAATAATCTGCCCGTACTGCGCCGACAATTGCGGTACCCGTATCTTGCGCCATCACTAAGCGTTGCAGTATTTGCGTACTTGAAGGACGCGTAGTCGATAAGAATACCGGGGCACCAAGCGGTAATGAGCGTAGATCAACTGCAATGCTGCGCTCTGCTGTGAGCGGAACGCCCAAGGCGCCAATTGGCCCAAGATCGGCAGCAACATTACTCGGTAAAATTTTAAAAAATACAAAGCGCGGGTTGGCATTTAACATTTCTTCAACTCGATTGGGATTGTTCCGCGCCCATTGTTGAATGCCCTGCATTGTCGCTTCACTACGCGTGATGTAAGCTTGATTTAATAGCCACTGGGCAAATGATTTGAAGGGCTGATCATTAGTGCCAGCAAAGCCTAAGCGCAATACTTGACCATCATTTAAACGAATCTTGCCCGAACCTTGGATCTGCATAAATGCGGCGGCTACTGGATCTTGCACCCATACCAGCTCGCTACCTGCTAAGCTATTTGCACTCATTAATTGGGCCCGTGTGGGCGCTGGATTGGGTTTGACCTTCTCCCAGGCTTTTGGATAGGCATATAAAGGCACTGAAAATTCGGATGTACGCTGGCGCGAACCATTCATGACGGGCTCGTAATAACCCGTGACCAAACCAGAATTATTGTTATTACTTAAGGCAGAAGTTTCATATGCTTGAAAATTCGTTTCAAAATAACGTCGAATTGCGCCTCCATCTTCTACGGCAATACCGTTGACCTTTGCGCAGACTTGAGCCCACTGCACCTCACTTTTGCGCTTTCGTAAAGCCTCACAACTTTTTAACCACGCCGGCCATGCCTGGGTGAAATCATCGGTCTGCCAGCCGCTAATTTGCTGCCAATCAACCGCCTTAAAGCCCGTGATCGCTGAGGTATATGGGGCATTACCCAAACTAGCAGTTGCGCTTCTATTAGCAGGTATCTGGTTATTTGCTGTTCGCGTGGGCGGTGTTGAACAAGATGTTAATAATAAGATGCCGGTACAGGCTAAGATACTCAGGAAACTGGAAACCACTATGCTAGCGAATTTATTTGATACATACCCTTCTTTATTATTTCTGCTCGAGGCATTACTTGCCTTGGGCCTTTTGTTATTCATTGTTTTTTGGACTGGCTCTGGGCGCAAAGACTAGGCCCCAACTTAATGCAAAGTTCTGGGCATCACTAGCGCAAACTCAGGAATAGGCGCCTGAAAAAACTGGGCCTCCTCGGTAACGCAGAAATACTCCCCGCGCATCGTGCCTGCGGGGGTCGGTAAAGTCGCCCAACTGGTGTATTCAAACTGTTCGCCAGCACGTAACAGGGGTTGCTGGCCAACGACACCCAAGCCCCGTACTTCCTGAACATCACTATCGCCGTCGGTAATGAACCAATGGCGTGCAATCAGTTGCACACTGGTTTGGCCGGTATTCCGGATCGTAATGGTATAGGCAAAGGCAAATTGCCGATTATCTGGGTCGGACTGTTCTGGCAAATACTGGGTTCGCACCGTAATACTGATTTCATGTGACTTCATGCACGAATTCTGCTCTATCCTTGGGCCAACTGCAAGCTAGAATCTAGGGATGGCTAGTCAAAATACCCCCCTTGTCATCGCCCCGTCAATTTTATCGGCTGATTTTGCCTGTCTCGGCACTGAGGTTCAGGCGGTTTTAAAGGCTGGTGCCGATTGGATTCACTTTGACGTGATGGACAACCACTTTGTGCCTAATTTAACTATTGGCCCTTTAGTTTGTGAGGCTATTCGTCCTCACGTCCACAAAGATGGGCACCTTGCCATGATTGATGTGCACCTCATGATCGAACCAGTTGAGCGCATTATTCCTGACTTTGCCAAAGCGGGAGCGAATCTGATTAGCTTTCACCCTGAAGCTAGTAAGGATGTGGCAAAAACGCTGCAATTGATTCGAGCCAATGGCTGTCAAGCTGGCTTAGTACTGAATCCAGCAACCCCCATTGAAGTGCTCTCGTCATACCTAGAGCTAGTTGACTTGGTGTTGCTGATGTCGGTTAATCCCGGTTTTGGCGGTCAGGCATTTATTCCCAGTACGCTGGAAAAAATTAAGCAGGTGCGGCAACTACTAGATATTCACTACACGCAAACTGGCCAAGAGATTCGACTCGAGGTGGATGGCGGCATTAAAGTCGATAACATCGGGGCAATTGCCGCTGCAGGCGCCAATACATTTGTTGCTGGTTCGGCTATTTTTGGGCAAGCAAACTACGCTGAGATTATTACGACTATGCGGAGCGAATGCGCGCAAGCACTGGGTCAGACCTGATGCAAAAAACAGAATTTTTGGCCCTAGCGCAAGCAGGTTTTAATCGTATTCCAGTCATTCATGAAGTGCTTGCCGATTTAGAAACGCCAGTATCTCTCTATCTCAAACTGACACAAGCCTGTGGGCAAAAAAATTCTTACCTCTTAGAGTCTGTCATTGGTGGCGAACGCTTTGGGCGCTTCTCTTTCATCGGCTTGCCCGCAAAAACCTTGCTTAAAACAGTAGGCACTCCGCAAAAACCGCTCACCCAAATTATTACTAATGACGTCGTGGTGGAAACAAATTACGACAACCCCTTAGATTTTATCGATGCCTATTTCAAGCGCTTTAAGGTTGCCTTAAAGCCAGGTCTACCCCGATTCTGTGGCGGCTTAGCAGGTTATTTTGCTTACGATACGGTCCGCTATATTGAACCCCGTTTAGCACAACACCATTTGCCTGATGAATTGGCTTTACCTGATATTCAATTATTACTTACCGAAGAATTAGCCGTCATCGATAATGTACTCGGCCGAATTTATCTCATTGTTTATGCGGATCCTGCCCAAACTGATGCCCTGGCTCAGGCCGAAAATCGCTTACATGAATTACGCGCTCTTCTCGATCAACCCATTACTTTGCCGCCATCTGCACCGAGTAAGAAAACCGAATTAATTCGCAAATTTAAACAAGCCGATTTTGAAGCTGCAATTAGTAAAACGAAAGAGTACATCTTGGCAGGCGACTGTATGCAAGTGGTGATCGGGCAACGTATTTCGAAACCCTATACTAATTCACCGCTTGAGCTCTACCGTGCACTTCGCTCATTAAATCCATCACCTTATATGTATTTTTATGATTTTGGCGACTTTCAGGTAGTCGGCTCATCTCCCGAAATACTGGTTCGACAAGAGCCCCGCGACACCCAAAAAATAGTCACCATTCGGCCTTTAGCTGGTACGCGCCCGCGCGGTGCTACACCCGATGAAGACGAGCGGCTAGCACGTGAACTTTTAGCCGACCCGAAAGAAATTGCTGAGCATGTCATGCTCATCGATTTAGCGCGTAATGACGTCGGTCGCATTGCGCAAACTGGAACGGTTAAGGTAACTGACTCCATGGTGATTGAAAAATATTCTCATGTACAGCATATTGTTAGCTCGGTTGAGGGTGCCTTAAAAGAGGGGATGAGTAATATGGACGTACTCCGTGCCACTTTTCCAGCTGGTACTTTATCGGGCGCCCCTAAAATTCGGGCAATGGAAATTATTGATGAAATGGAAATTGTGAAGCGTGGCGTATATGGCGGCGCTGTTGGCTATCTTTCATTTACTGGAGATATGGATGTGGCGATTGCCATTCGTACGGGTATTATTCGCGCTGGCGTTTTGCATTCTCAGGCCGGGGCTGGGGTCGTCGCTGATTCAAATCCGGCCTCTGAATGGCGTGAAACTGAAGCCAAAGCGCGCGCTGTATTGATGGCCGCTGATTTAGTCCAAGGGGGTCTTAATGCTCTTGATGATTGATAACTATGATTCGTTTACTTACAACTTAGTGCAATACTTTGCCGAACTTGGGGAAGAAGTGCGCGTAGTCCGTAACGACGAAATTAGCGTCGCTGATATTCCACAAACAGGAGCCAAGCGAATTTGCATATCACCTGGGCCATGCAGCCCAAATGAGGCTGGTATTTCCGTAGCTACTATTCAAGCCTTTGCCGGCAAAATTCCAATCTTGGGCGTTTGTCTTGGTCATCAAGCCATTGGCGAAGCATTTGGTGGGAATATTATCCGTGCGCAAAAAGTCATGCATGGTAAAACTGACTTAATTCAACATACGGGTGTTGGTGTCTTTAGCGATTTGCCAAATCCATTTACGGTCACGCGCTATCACTCGCTTGCCATTGAGCGCAGTAGCTTACCCGCTTGTTTAGAAATTACTGCTACCTCCGCCGATGGCGAAATTATGGGGGTACGGCATCGCGACTATTTAATTGAGGGTGTGCAATTTCATCCCGAATCTATTTTGTCAGAGCAAGGTCATGCTTTATTAAAAAACTTTTTACGACTTAGCGCTTAACTTATTATTAGTCCTCATGAATTCCCCCTTCACTCCCCAACAAGCAATTCAACGCTGCCTCGATCATGGTGAACTAAGTCACCTCGAAATGCTCACGATGATGCGCTTAATTATGGGTGGTGCGCTTTCACCGGTGCTTACCGCAGGCTTCTTAATTGCCTTACGCGCTAAACAAGAAACGGTAGGAGAAATTACTGCGGCCGCCGAAGTCATGCGCGAATTTGTCACCCCAGTGGCAGTAAGCTCTGCAGATCATTTAGTAGATGTTGTGGGTACGGGTGGCGATGGCGCGCAAACGTTTAATATTTCTACAGCAGCGATGTTTGTCGCCTCTGCCGCTGGAGCAAAAATTGCTAAACACGGTAACCGTAGCGTCAGTAGCAAATCGGGAAGCGCCGATGTTCTAGAAGCACTTGGGGTTAATTTACAACTCTCACCAGCGCAAGTCGCGCAATGTATTGAAAAAATAGGTGCTGGCTTTATGTTTGCCCCTAATCACCATCCTGCCATGAAAAATGTGGGTCCAGTTAGAAAAGAACTCGGTGTGCGCACGATTTTTAATATTTTAGGTCCACTGACCAATCCTGCCAATGCAAAACATATGCTGATGGGCGTCTTTCATCCCGAATTAGTTGGTATTCAAACTCGGGTCTTACAAAATCTTGGCATGAAGCATGCCTTAGTAGTTTATGGTCGCGATGGCTTAGATGAAATTTCACTGCAAGGACCAACCCTCATTGGCGAATTAAAAGATGGCCAAGTGCGCGAGTATGAAATTAATCCGCTCGATTTTGGTTTAAAACTAAGTCCTACAAAAGCTTTTCAAGTAACCAACGCCGCCGAATCAAAAGCGATTATCTTAGGTGTTTTAGACCCCACTGCGAGCGCTGATTTTTATGCTGCACGCGAGATTGTTTGTCTGAATGCTGGAGCTACACTTTATGCAGCAGACTGTGTTCCCGATATCGCCAGTGGTTTTATCTTGGCGCAAAAAATGATTGCTACTGGGGCGGCACAAAATAGGCTGGCTGCTTTTGTAGCTGCCACTCAGAATACTCATTAAGTCTTAGTTCAATTTCTTATGAGCGATATTCTCACTACGATTGTGGCCACTAAACGCCAAGAAGTCCTTGCTGCGCAAGCGCTTGTCTCTCTTGCCCAATTGCAGTCCTTAGTCGACCGACAGCAAAGCAATACGGACTTTAAGCCGCGGGGTTTTGCCCAAGCAATTGAACGTATGATTTTGACCGGCGGTTCTGCTGTCATTGCCGAAATAAAAAAAGCTAGCCCCAGTAAGGGCGTGCTACGCGAAAGTTTTGATCCCGGTGCAATTGCTAAGTCGTATGCAAAACATGGTGCCACTTGTTTATCGGTTTTAACTGATGTAAATTATTTTCAGGGTTGTTCGGCATACCTTGAGGCTGCAAGAGCTGCGTGTGCGCTGCCCGTTTTACGTAAAGATTTCACCATTGACGTTTATCAAGTCTATGAAGCAAGGGCAATGGGCGCGGATGCCATTTTACTTATTGTGGCAGCGCTTGATCTCAAGCAAATGCAAGCTTTAGAAGCTTGCGCCCTCGCCTTGGGACTCGATGTCTTAGTTGAAGTACACAATCGCGAAGAACTCGATTTAGCTTTACAACTAAAAACGTCCTTACTAGGTATTAATAATCGCAACTTAAAAACATTTAATGTGTCTTTGCAAACCACGCTCGATTTACTTCCTCATATTCCTAGCGACAAGCGTATTGTGACCGAGTCGGGAATTTTGCAGCGCTGTGATGTAGATCTGATGAGGGCCAATCGAGTGAATGCGTTTTTGGTGGGCGAGGCGTTTATGCGAGCGCCCGAGCCTGGGCTTGCGCTAAGCCAAATCTTTGCTTAAACGTTAAACAAGAAATTTAATACATCGCCATCTTTGACGATATACTCCTTGCCTTCTGCACGCATTTTACCGGCCTCTTTTGCGCCAGCTTCGCCTTTGTATTGAATAAAATCCGCGTATGAAATTGTTTGTGCACGAATAAAGCCGCGCTCAAAATCTGTATGAATGACGCCTGCCGCTTGTGGCGCAGTGGCGCCCACGGCAATTGTCCAAGCGCGCACCTCTTTCACACCTGCCGTGAAATAGGTTTGTAAGCCCAGCAAAGAATATGCTGCGCGAATAACCCGATCTAAACCCGGCTCGCTCATCCCTAAATCAGTCAAAAATTCGGTTTTATCTGCTTCATCTAAATCGGCAATTTCAGCCTCAATTGCTGCGCAAACTGCTACTACTGGCGCGCCCTCTTTAGCAGCATGATTTTTAACTGCGTCTAAATAGGGATTATTTTCAAAGCCATCTTCCTTCACGTTAGCAACATACATCGTTGGCTTAGCGGTGATTAAACATAGGGGTTTTAAAAGGGCTTTTTCATCTTCGCTGAATGACAAGCTACGAACTGGTTTAGCTAAGTCAAGTTGCGCTTGTACTTTAGTCAAAACTGCCACTAAGGCAGCTGCCTCTTTATCGTTGCCCGATTTTGCAGCTTTACTTGAGCGATTAAGGACTTTTTCCACGGTTGCTAAGTCGGACAAGGCTAATTCAGTGTCAATCACCTCAATATCTGAAATGGGATCAAT
>CAILUH010000231.1 GCA_903837335.1 uncultured beta proteobacterium
AGAATATCCGCCAATGGTTTGAGCCATTTGCATCACCTGCTCTTGGTAAACCATGATGCCGTAAGTTTCACGCAATACAGGCTCAATACGGGGGTCGGGATATTCAACCTTTTGTCGACCATGCTTACGACTAATGTAATCAGGAATAAGATCCATTGGCCCGGGACGATATAAAGCAACGAGGGCGATAATATCCTCAAAGCGATCGGGCTTGGCTTCGCGCAGCATACTTTGCATGCCACGACTTTCCAATTGGAAGACTGCAACGGTATTGGCCTTTTTCAGAATATCAAACGGTGCAGGATCATCCAGTACGATTTCACCAATATTCCAGTTCGTGCGTTCTGCATGCAATGCCCGAATCCAGCGTTCAGCAGCTGCAAGAATGGTAAGTGTGGTTAAGCCTAAAAAGTCAAACTTCACCAGGCCAATGGCCTCCACATCATCTTTATCAAACTGACTTATCACCGTATGGCTATCTTGATCTTTAGAGTCTTGCGTATAGAGCGGACAAAAATCAGTTAACTTACCTGGGGCAATTAAAACGCCGCCAGCATGCATCCCCACATTGCGGGTGATGCCCTCTAATTGCTGAGCTAAAGCTAATAATTGTTTAACTTCATCTTCATTTTTTTCACGCTCCGCTAATTGTTTTTCTTCTTTTTTAGCCATTTCAATGGTTACAACTTGACCCGGCTTATTCGGCACTAGCTTGGCAATGCCATCGACAAAGTTATAGCCTTGTTCGAGCACGCGCCCAACATCCCGAATGGCTGCCCGCGCAGCCATCGTGCCAAACGTCACAATTTGGCTTACCGCATCTGCGCCATATTTATCTTTCACATATTGAATGACGCGGTCACGACCATGTTGACAAAAATCAATATCAAAGTCGGGCATAGAAACCCGTTCTGGATTTAAAAATCGTTCAAAAAGTAAGTTATATCGCAAGGGGTCAAGATCGGTAATTCCTAATGAATATGCCACTAGAGAACCGGCTCCTGAACCGCGGCCTGGCCCTACTGGTACACCATTATTTTTTGCCCAATTAATGAAGTCAGCCACAATTAAAAAGTAGCCTGGAAAACCCATTTGCTCAATGGTTTTGACTTCGAAAATTAAACGCTCACGATAGCGCGACTCGTTCGCGGTACGCTCTTCAAGAATAGGAAAATTGCGCTCAAGATGACGTACCAAGCCCACTTCAGCCTGTTGCAATAGATAATCACCTAAGGTAATTCCGGGGGGCGTCGGAAATTCGGGTAAACGGGGTTGACCTAATATCAAAGACAAATTACAACGCTTAGCAATTTCTACCGTATTCGCTAACGCGCTGGGTAAATCGGCAAAACGCGTCGCCATTTCAGCTTGGGTTAAAAAATATTGATCAGCAGTAAATTTTTTCTGGCGTCGTGGGTTACCTAGTAGCTCGCCTTCAGCAATACAAACGCGTGCTTCATGTGCAGTGAAATCCTCTTTTTTCAGGTATTGCACGGGATGCGTTGCTACCACCGGCAATGCCATTTCACTAGCAAGCTGGCAAGCAAGTTGAATATGCTGCTCATCTTGGGCATGCCCTGCGCGTTGAACTTCAATGAAATAAGCCTCAGGAAAAATAGCTTGCCAACGTTTAGCGGCCCCTCGCGCGATCTCTTCTTGGCCATTTAATAGTGCCTGACCAACATCCCCAAGGTGCGCACCGGATAGCGCGATCAATCCGCTAGCTAAGGTTTTGCCTGCAGCTCGATCTGACGCTTTTGCAGCGGGTTCTAAAAACCATTCCGGCTGAATTTCTGCACGCCCACGCGCTTGGTTATCTAAGGAGGCGCGACTTAAGAGTTGGCATAAATTGAGATACCCTGCATGGTTTTGCACTAGCAATACTAGGCGGTAGGCTTGATCGGGGTCCTGTGCATTGCTAATCCAAACATCACTACCGGCAATCGGCTTAATTCCTTCGGCGCGCGCCTTGCTATAAAACTTGATTAAGCCAAATAAATTACTCAAGTCAGTGATTGCCAGAGCACCCATCTGATCTTTTTGGGCTGCTGCCACGACCTCATCAATCCGTACCACACCATCCGTAATCGAAAATTCGGAATGTATGCGTAAATGAACAAATTGGGGCGTAGCCATGAGATGATTTTAGCTGTGTCTATACCTCAACCCACCACAATTTTTGGCTCCAGCTATCGGGGGCGCTTTGCGCCTTCACCCACTGGGCCCTTGCACTTAGGATCCCTTGCTACAGCCTTGGGAAGCTGGTTAGACGCCCGCGCCCACCAAGGGAAGTGGTTGCTCAGAATTGAGGACGTCGATGTCCCGCGCTCGTTGCCCGGGGCAACCGCAACTATCCTGCATCAACTTAGCGCCTGCGGCTTGCAATGGGACGAGGAGGTCATTTACCAGTCTCAACGCACCCCAAATTATGAAAGCGCCCTACTGCAACTATTTCAAGCGGGCTTGATTTACCCCTGTACCTGCTCTCGCCAGGCTATTGTTAATGCCCTAGCAGCCCAAGGCACTTATCCCGGGCGGCATGAAGAGCTCATTTATCCGCGCATTTGTCGCCCAACCCCCATTCCTCACGCTCTAGCCAACTCCGAATTCGTTAATTTGGCCCACCCAGTAGCTTGGCGCATTGCGCTGCAATCAGAGGAACTCAATCAAAGCATAGGGGATTTTGTTTTGCGGCGTGCAGATGGCTTTTTTACCTACCAGATGGCAGTAGTGGTAGATGATGCCGCCCAAAATATCACGCATATCGTTCGTGGTGCCGATTTAGCCAGCAATACAGCTCGACAAATCTATTTACAAAGCGCTTTGGGATACCCAACCCCGCATTATTTGCACTTACCCTTAGTGCTAGATCAGCGAGGCGATAAGCTCAGTAAGCAAACGATGGCTACTGCAATTGCTACTGATAATGCGCAACTTACCTTGCAAGCGCTGCAATTAGCAGCGGGTCATTTAGGGCTTACTTCCTTACCCAATAAGGATCATGTCACGATTGCTGAATGGTTATTGGCAGCAACACAGGCCTGGCGTGAGCAGAAAATTTAAAGCAGGATCAAAGCTTGTGAATTAAATGGGTTTTTTCTTGACACCACCCAAGAGCGCGCCAACGAGGGATTTAGCAGGCGTAATTCCTGGCTTTAAG
>CAILUH010000232.1 GCA_903837335.1 uncultured beta proteobacterium
CATAAATTTCCCACATAACAGGTCGAAAACAAATAACTGCCATGATCAAACCAAGCAAATTTACCTGTCTTGATAGCAGGTCCAATAATCCGCTCGATTGCATCATTTGGCCCCCAAACAAAAGCGGGGCGTAAAGCCACTGTTTGAAATGAAGCGCTTGCCGCCGACAAGACCAACTCTTCAGCCCGCGCTTTACTGAATGAATAAGGCAATTCAGCCCGTTGAGTTAAAGGCGCAGTTTCATTTACATCTAATAAATCTTGCGGCCCATGCATCACTACTGAGGCGGCACTAAGATAAATAAATTTTTTAATTGCTGCTGCTTGGGCAGCTTTTAAAAGTATGCGGGTTAGTTCAATATTCGCACTAGCAAATTCTGCTGGTGCACTCCCCAACTCCAATAAGCCAGCCGTATGAATGACGACATCACAAAGTTTTAGTTGGGCCTCAAGGTCTTTTGGTTTATCTAGTTCAAACTGCCAAGCTATGCCCCCAAGGGCCTCAACGCGGTTGCGCGCCTCAGTCGAGCGCACATAACAAATGAGCCGATACTGTCTAGCCAGTAATTTTTTTAGCAGCGCTTGACCAATAAAACCGCTTGCGCCAGTTAAGAAAATAGTTAGCAAAAATAAACTTCAATATTGCCAGAGCACTTCATTACGGCGCATAAATGGCAAGCTCCAAGGCGGGTTGTAGCGAGCAAATTGAGCCTCTCCTATTGGCTTAAGACCCTTTTGTTCCATCCATAAGCGTAGTTCAGTGGTTTTTTCGACTACTTTTTCAGCGCTATTAAAACCCGTAAATTGAATTACCGCTTTCTTCATAGCTGGAATTTCCCGCAGCTGAATTTGTCGATCAAGAGGCACTGGCAAGGTTGCCAAAGTATATTGGCTAGGCATTAAAAATGAGACTTTCCACTGACCCGCTTTTTGGGCCATTAAAACCGGCTGATTCTTTTGATCGGATAGCACAGTTGTCGGCTCGAATGGCGCAACGCTGACCGGTACGGTCATAGCAATTTTTTCACTGGTGCCGGGAGGTACATTATTGTTAGCACTTGCACGGGCTTGATTACCCCCAAATATATAGGCAGCGATGAGGCGAAAACCCTTATTTGAAGCACTGTCAAGGTCCCCATCAACTACGACCTCTGCCAAAATGTGGGGCGTATAGGCGCGTAATTCAAAGGGGGATTGCTGTTCGATTACCGTATATTGAGGTTCTTCAGTGGCCATAGCTACTTGCGTTAAAAAGAGTGTACAGAATAAGAAAAGGACAGTGGATAAGCGGATTAATAAGGGATGCATACCTGATGATAAGTTGATTCTTTGTTGAGTGGGGACTGCATGATAAAAGGGTCTGACATAATGCCCGAATGTCTATTGAAAACGACTCAGCCTTAGCCGACCTAGCCTACCAAAAAGCCGCTCTGAATTTGGTATCCCGTACTTTTGCAATTACGATTCCATTATTACCGCCCATCATTGAAAGAGCGGCTGGATGCGCCTACCTGCTCTGCCGTATTGTCGATACTATTGAAGATGCGAGCTGCCTGTCGGTAGCCGAAAAAGTGGGTTTGTCTGAACTATTCCTCGCCGCTTGCCTCAACCAAAGACCGATTAGTGAATTTGTCCAAGCTTGCAGTAAAGCCTTAGAACTTCACCCTAATTTAGCTGAGCGCGATTTAATCGCACATACTGCAACGGTAGTACGAATTTTGCATCGCTGCCCAGCTAATCAACAAAGTGCTATTTTGCGTTGCATCACCATCATGTCAGAGGGGATGGCCCG
>CAILUH010000233.1 GCA_903837335.1 uncultured beta proteobacterium
AGAGTACCTTTTCTTTCGTTTTAATCACTTTTTTAAGTCTGATGACCCCGAACTGCATCACAATGGTATTGCGACTTTATTTGAGCTGGGCGACATCGGTGCACGCGGGGATATTAAATCGCTCTTACTTAAAGAGTTTGAGCGCCAAAAATATACTTTGCATGGCCTAAAAAATTCCAAACGGGTTGATCAAGAAACCTTAAATCTCACGATTCAAGAAATTGAAAAAGCCGCCGACCAAATTAATCAATCTCTGGGCAAACCCAATTCCATCATTACCGATAGTGAATGGCTAAACTCGATTCGCACTCGCTTAAATATTCCTGGCGGTACTAGCCCGATCGATTTACCTAGCTATCATGCGTGGAAAAATAGCTCTGCAAGTAAACGGCGAGAAACTTTACAAAAATATATCGCGCCTCTTTTGCCTTGGCAGGAGGCTTGTCAATTATTTTTGCGTTTATTGCGTGAATCAGGCGAGGCACATGAAGTTGTAGCCAACCAAGGTGCATTTCAGCAAGCCCCTGCAGGTAAAATTTTTCAACTGATGCGCATTGGCGTAGAAGATGACTCGCTGTTTGCCGAGATTAGCGCCAATAAATATTTACTCTCAATTCGTTTTCTTAAAACCGATAGGGAGTTCAAACCGCAAACTTGTACCGAAGACATCGACTTTAAGCTAACGCTTTGCCAATTTTAAGTAGCCACTGATTTAGATTATTGCACCAAGTGTTGGCGTAAGCGCTCTAGCATTGGCCAAGCTGCAGGTAATAGGGGGCTAACCAGCGGCTGCGGATGAGTCAATAATTCCCACGATAAGTTTTGTCCCTCGCATCCCTGTGGAGTGCCGTGCCACTGGCGAATAATACTAACGTGTAAACGGACGTGCGCATGGGCATAAGCATGGTCAAGCACCATTAACTCTTCGCCGGCTTCAATTTGAATACCAAGCTCTTCTTGCAGCTCGCGCTGAAGCGCAATAAAAACGGTTTCACCAGCTTCAATTTTTCCGCCTGGTACTTCCCAATATCCCGCATAGGGTTTTCCTGGTGGGCGCTGACCTAATAAATAGCGACCTTCGGTATCGAGCAAAATGCCTGCCGCTACTTCAACTATCGGTCGTGCCATAGATGTGCTATCAGACACGATTACCGGCATAAAACTTCGCAAACTGCCACGCTACTCGGCCTGAACGAGAACCGCGCTCCAAAGCCCAAACTAAGGCATCTGGCCTAGCTGCCTCAATCTCAGCTGTGCTAACCCCAAAATGATGTAACCAGTGCCCCACAATTGCCAAATATTCATCTTGTTTAGGTGGATAAAAAGATAGCCATAATCCAAAGCGCTCTGATAAAGAAATTTTTTCTTCAACCACTTCGCCTGGATGAATCTCACCTTCATCCGAGTACGCATAGCTTTGGTTATCCTTCATATACTCAGGTAATAAATGACGCCGGTTAGAAGTTGCATAAATTAAAATATTGTCTACTTGAGCTGATACTGAGCCATCTAAGGCTGATTTCATTGCCTTGTAACCCGTCTCTCCCTCATCAAAAGAGAGGTCGTCGCAAAAAATGACAAATCGTTCTGGCCGTTCCGCTAATAAATCAGTGATGTCGGCTAAATCGGCTAAGTACGCTTTATCGACTTCAACTAGGCGTAATCCTTGCTCAGCAAATTCATGTAAGCAAGCTTTGATTAAAGAGGATTTACCAGTACCACGCGCACCCGTTAGCAAAATATTATTTGCGGGTTTTTTTTCAATAAATTGGCGGGTATTGTCGCGAATGGCATCGCGTTGTCGATCAATATGCTGCAGATCTTCAAAGGTAATGTCAGAAATATGTTTAACAGGCTGCAAATAGCCGATGCTGCCAAAAATACTATCTCGTCTACGCCAGCGAAATGCCCGCGCAGTTAGCCAATCATTCGGGGTAATTGGTTGAGGTAAAAATGTTTCTAAATGCGTCAATAGCCGATCTAGCTTGTCATTCATAAGTTTGCCTAGTTGATGGTCTTAAGAGCGGTAATCAGCATTGATGGAAACATAATCATGTGATAAATCACAGGTCCAAATAGTTTGCGTCGCGGTACCACGTCCCAAATCAATTTTCACGGTAATTTCAGCTTCTTGCATCACCGCTTGCCCGTCTGCTTCTAAATAACTCGGATTACGCCCACCATTTTTG
>CAILUH010000234.1 GCA_903837335.1 uncultured beta proteobacterium
AGAGTACCTTTTCTTTCGTTTTAATCACTTTTTTAAGTCTGATGACCCCGAACTGCATCACAATGGTATTGCGACTTTATTTGAGCTGGGCGACATCGGTGCACGCGGGGATATTAAATCGCTCTTACTTAAAGAGTTTGAACGCCAAAAATATACTTTGCACGGTCTAAAGAACTCCAAACGGGTTGATCAAGAAACCTTAAATTTCACGATTCAAGAAATTGAAAAAGCCGCCGACCAAATTAATCAATCGCTGGGCAAACCCAATTCCATCATTAACGATAGTGAGTGGCTAAACTCAATTCGCACTCGCTTAAATATTCCTGGCGGTACTAGCCCGATCGATTTACCCAGCTATCATGCCTGGAAAAATAGCTCTGCAAGTAAACGACGAGAAACTTTACAAAAATATATCGCGCCTCTTTTACCTTGGCAGGAGGCTTGTCAATTATTTTTGCGTTTATTGCGTGAGTCAGGCGAGGCACATGAAGTTGTAGCCAACCAAGGTGCATTTCAGCAAGCCCCTGCAGGTAAAATTTTTCAACTGATGCGCATTGGTGTAGAGGATGACTCGCTGTTTGCCGAGATTAGCGCCAATAAATATTTGCTCTCAATTCGTTTTCTTAAAACCGATAGGGAGTCCAAACCGCAAACTTGTACCGAAGACATCGACTTTAAGCTAACGCTTTGCCAATTTTAAGTAGCCACTGATTTAGATTATTTCGCCAAGTGTTGGCGTAAGCGCTCTAACATTGGCCAGGCTGCAGGTAATAAGGGGCTAACCTGCGGCTGCGGATGAATCAATAATTCCCACGATAAATTTTGTCCCTCGCAGCCCTGCGGTGTGCCGTGCCACTGGCGAATAATACTAACGTGTAAACGGACGTGTGCATGGGCATAGGCATGGTCAAGTACCATTAGCTCTTCGCCCGCTTCAATTTGAATACCAAGCTCTTCTTGCAGCTCGCGCTGAAGCGCAATAAAAACGGTTTCACCGGCTTCAATTTTGCCGCCTGGCACCTCCCAATATCCCGCATAGGGTTTTCCTGGTGGACGCTGACCTAATAAATAGCGACCTTCGGTATCGAGCAAAATACCTGCCGCGACTTCAACTACCGGTCTTGCCGTAGATGTGCTATCAGACACGATTACCCGCATAAAACTTCGCAAACTGCCACGCTACTCGGCCTGAACGAGAACCGCGCTCCAAAGCCCAAACTAAAGCATCTGGCCTAGCGGCCTCAATCTCAGCCGCGCTAACCCCAAAATGATGTAACCAGTGCCCCACAATTGCCAAATACTCATCTTGTTTGGGTGGATAAAAAGATAACCATAATCCAAAGCGTTCTGATAAAGAAATTTTTTCTTCAACCACTTCGCCTGGATGAATCTCGCCTTCATCCGAGTAAGCATAGCTTTGGTTATCCTTCATATACTCAGGCAATAAATGACGCCGGTTAGAAGTTGCATAAATTAAAATATTGTCTACTTGCGCTGATACTGAGCCATCTAAGGCAGATTTCATTGCCTTGTAACCCGTCTCTCCCTCATCAAAAGAGAGGTCGTCGCAAAAAATGACAAATCGTTCTGGCCGTTCTGCCAATAAATCAGTGATGTCGGCTAAATCGGCTAAGTACGCTTTATCGACTTCAACTAAGCGCAATCCTTGCTCAGCAAATTCATGTAAGCAAGCTTTGATTAAAGAGGATTTACCAGTGCCGCGCGCGCCCGTTAGCAAAATATTATTTGCGGGTTTTTTTTCAATAAATTGGCGGGTATTGTCACGAATGGCATCGCGTTGTCGATCAATATGCTGCAGATCTTCAAAGGTAATATCAGATATATGTTTAACAGGCTGCAAATAGCCAATGCTGCCAAAAATACTATCTCGTCTACGCCAGCGAAATGCCCGCGCAGTTTGCCAATCATTTGGGGTAATTGGCTGAGGTAAAAATGTTTCTAAATGCGTCAAAAGCCGATCTAGCTTGTCATTCATAAGTTTGCCTAGTTGATGGTCTTAAGAGCGGTAATCAGCATTGATAGAAACATAATCATGCGATAAATCACAGGTCCAAATAGTTTGCGTCGCGGTGCCACGTCCCAAATCAATTTTCACGGTAATTTCAGCTTCTTGCATCACCGCTTGCCCGTCTGCTTCTAAATAACTCGGATTACGCCCACCATTTTTGACAACCCATACATTACCAAGCCAAAGCTGTACTTGATTAGCATCGAGATCAACAATGCCGGCATAACCAATAGCAGCTAGGATACGGCCTAAATTAGGGTCGCTAGCAAAGAAAGCAGTCTTCACTAATGGGGAGTGGGCCACTGCTTTAGCAACTAAGCGGCATTCTTGCGCGGTTTTTCCGCCCTCCACCGTAATGGTGATGAATTTAGTTGCGCCTTCGCCATCACGCACAATCATTTGTGCTAATTGCTTCGCTAAATCTATCAGTCCCTTACGAACTAACTTATACAGTGGCTCATTTCTATTTTGTACTGTTAGCGCAGACTGACCGGTAGCAATGACAATAAAGGAATCATTAGTTGATGTATCGCCATCAATCGTAATTGCATTAAAAGAAAGATCTGCAACTTCCTGGGTTAACTCCTGTAATAAGCCGGGTGCAAAAGCGACATCGGTAGCAATAAAGCCCAACATGGTTGCCATATTGGGATGGATCATGCCTGCGCCCTTACAAATGCCGGTCATGTTAACT
>CAILUH010000235.1 GCA_903837335.1 uncultured beta proteobacterium
GCCAATGCCGATATGAATTACATCGGTTATGCCCACCCATTTATTACATAGTGCAGCGATGCGTTGCCAGACCTCGGCAATGGCCGGCATGACATCGGCGCCATTGAGTTGTACCGGAGTTTTCGTAAGGTTACGGAGGGCAGTATGTAGAACCGCCCGATTTTCGCTAGTATTAATGGCCTTACCGGCAAACATCTTGGCAACCAAACCACTGACATCTGCTTCCCTGGCTTTATGAAAGAGGGCTTGCCATTCTGAGGAATTGATACCTTGATAGGCGGCATCGAGAATGAGACCCGCCGCAGTAAGGTCGCCAAAGGGCACTTCAGACGGGCTAGGCAGGGTATTTGGGGACACGTTATTAGGTGAATTTTGCTTCAATGGACTAGACATGCCTTATTTTATCAAGATGACATACACATGCTTGATTTTGGTGGGATGTTACGATTTAAGGCATTACCTTAACCTGCATATAGGTTTTTCTAGAAAGATTGGATTAATGAACTAAATGGAGCAAGTTGACTGCGTTGTTATTGGGGCTGGGGTAGTTGGTTTAGCGATTGCTCGCGAAATGGCCTTACGTGGTCGTGAAACGATCATCTTAGAGCGTGAGTCGGCGTTTGGAACTATTAGCAGCGCACGTAATAGTGAAGTGATTCATGCTGGTATTTATTACCCGAAAGACTCTCTCAAGGCAAAGCTGTGCGTTGAAGGTAATCGACTCCTCTATGAGTATTGTCGTAGTCATCAGGTAGCAACCCACGCTTTTGGTAAATTAATTGTGGCCGCCGATGATGAGCAAATTCATGACCTACAAAATATTTTATATAAAGCCCAGAATAATGGGGTTCCCGATGTACGTTTGCTATCAAGTACAGAAGCATTAAACTTAGAGCCTGATCTCAAGTGCACCGCAGCGATGTTATCAAGCTCAACGGGTATCGTTGATAGTCATGGTTTCATGCTGTCGCTGCTAGGTGGATTTGAAGATGCTGGCGGCATGATTGCTTATCAATCACCTTTGCTCAGTGCGCATGTCATCAATGATGGCTTTGAGTTGGCTGTTGGCGGTAATGACGCCATGCAATTACAAACCCGTTTACTAATTAATTGCGCAGGTCTCAGTGCGCCACACGTTGCGAGCAAAATTGACGGTTTATCAGCAGACAAAATTCCGCGGGCGTATTTTGCTAAAGGAAATTACTTTTCTCTTGCAGGGCGCTCGCCATTTAAGCATTTAATTTATCCCATTCCGGAACCGGGTGGTTTAGGTGTACATCTGACCTTAGATTTGGCTGGGCAAGCAAAATTTGGTCCCGATGTGGAATGGCTTGATATTACTGAAGAAAATCAAATTAACTACTCGGTTGATCAGCAGCGGGGCGATAGCTTTTATGCAGCCATCCGGCGTTATTGGCCGGGGCTAAAAGATGGGGCTTTGCAGCCAGATTATTCTGGAATTCGGGCCAAAATTGTGCCTCCAAATGCCCCTGCAGGCGACTTTATCTTTGATGGCCCCGAGCAACATGGATTGCCTGGGCTCTATAACCTATATGGGTTTGAATCACCGGGACTGACATCGTCTCTCGCAATTGCGCGTTACCTCGAAGCTTTGATCGCGGAGCGAGCTGATTAAGTTTTAGGGTTTATTTTCGAATCAAATGGATTGAAGATTGGAACTTTAAAGCGTTTAAAGTCTTTTACATTTCTGGTAACTACCGTAAGTTCATTACTTAGTGCAGTTGATGCAATCATGGCATCTTCGTTAACTGTATTAGATTCTCGGTGCATTAAAGTCGCCCAAATTCGAAATGCCTGCGCATCCATAGGTAAAATATTGTAAAGATCCATTAATTTATTTAGCCACGCACTTAAGTTCTTTGCTTTGAGTGCATCTTGCTCGCGAGTTATTTCTATTCCTGCTTGTATTTCACCGATAGATACTGCTGAGATATATAAATCTGTATTGCTAATTGTTTTTAACCATGTAAGTACACCTCCATGCGGCTTTACTTTCCTCAGCTCAGAAATAATATTGGTATCAAGTAAGTACATTCTTTAAATTTGAGTTAACTTACGGCGTTGCAGCTGACCACGCTTAGGTAAAGTTAATTCAGCTCTATCCTGATCAGAAAGCAGTAAGTCTTTAAGGGTAGGCCGAGCCGATTCCCTTAAAGCATCCCAGTCTTTGATGGTAATAAGCACTGCGGCCTTAAGCCCTCGTTTAGTAACGACTTGGGGACCATCACTTAGGCAGGCATTTAAAAATTCACTAAATCTAGCTTTAGCATCCTGTACAGCCCAATTACTTTTCATATAAAACCCCCAAAAATGACTAGTTATCTGACTAGTTTACCTGATTTTAAGGACCAGCTCATTACCCTTACTTTTAGGCTTATTTGCTTAAGTTCCTTATAATCTCCAGCAAAGGAAGCGTGGCAGAGCGGTTGAATGCACCAGTCTTGAAAACTGGCGAGGATGAAAGTCCTCCGTGAGTTCGAATCTCACCGCTTCCGCCAAGTCAATAGGCTATTAATAGAGCAAATTTTAGAAGGATAGGTATGCGCGCAAATTCGCGGAATTGGCTATTGGTGATTGGCTTGTTGTTTATTGTTGCTGCCTGCGTAGCAGCTTACCTAATTACTGCACCAGCAGAGGCTGACATTTCTTTGCTTAGAGATAGGCCAGATGCTCATTATTCGGAATCTTTAGCATTTGCTTAACTGTGATTCAGCTCAGAATAAAGTTACTACGCTGCACAAACCCCAATTTAACAGCTTATGGAGATTAGCGAATCGTGGCTGCAAGATTGAGTTTGCTATAAGATAAAGTATTAATAGATGTGTTTAGCTTCTCTCAAGTGGAGCATGGTAATGCCTTTGATGATTAAGCCAGAAAATCAAGCCCAACCAAATTTTAGGCATTACCAGCGGAATTGATTCAAGAAATCCACAGGATGAAGAAACCATAAAAGCGATTGATCGTGCCATGCATCAATATGCAGTCCTGGTTTTTCGAGGACAACCCCCTCACAGTACTTCGCCTACTTTGCTAAAAATGCTTTTAATGTAGTTGCTCGACTCGCTTCTTTTCCATTGAGATCAGGCTTGTCTTGAAGAGGCTGTATTGGCGCACTCTTTTGCACAATTGCTTGAACAGTTTTAGATGTTGCCTCAGAAATCCCAATACCAAAAGCAATTCTTGCGCACTGCTGCATAACTCGGTGGCGTAGCATTCGTCTTGGCATCTTTTGCCAGATAGCATGATCATTTTGTACTTCAAGCAAGTATTCGCGTACCGTCGTTGGAATGGCCCGGTCAGTTCGGTAAATAGAGCAACTAATCCAAGCGGGAACATTATTAATACTTTCAGGTGATTCGGTAAACTCAATCCCACAAAAGGCGGGGTGTTGATTCATTAATTTAGACCAACCATCAACGGTAATAAAGACTTGCCAAGATCCATCTTCATATTGGGTGAGGTTTACTTCATCTTTGATTGGATCAAGCCGGTGTTCACTTGCCGTACGCAGTAAAGCAAGAATTACTTTGGCGGGGGCCAATGGGCTTAAGTCAAGCCAGGCTTTTAGTTCCTCGCGGTCTAAGCCAAGGATGCTGGCGGTTTTAGTAAGTTCTTTTGCGATGAGCCGCTCTATCAAATCTATTGGCTTCTTAGTATGAGCGGCCCTGGTTTGAGAGGCTTGATGCGCGATTGGTTCAGGACTAGCAATTGGGTCAAGCAGATCCTCTCGCAAATTTACAATTGTGGACAATCCTTTGGGGCTACTCGCAGTTTTTCTTTTCATGGCTTTCTCCTAATTGTTTTTGAACTCTTTAATTAATAAGCGCCGAGAATTCTGTACTGGGCTTTTGTACTTAGCGCATAGATCTGGATGATCAAGCTCTAATCGCTTGGTATCCAAGCGAAAGCTAGGCTTTGGGGCTTTCCAGGTCGCTAGTATTTGATTTTGATAGGTAAGCACTTCTGCTGCCTCAAGTTGCCCCATTACATGCTGCTTAATTACTGAGATCTCTTCTTCTTTAGTACTGATTTCTGAGTTGAGTAAATGTAAGCGGGTAATTTGCTTCACGGTTTCTAAATTGGCTTCAATCGATTGCTCTGCATTACCGCGCTTAAAGAGAGCCTGGTAATCAGCTTCACTTTGTGGTGGTGGGGGAATATCCTTTAGTACATAGTCCTGCCAAAAGGTAGTGGCCTTATCTAATAGGAGGTCTTCTAGTTCTTTGTCTCGCTGAATTTGGTAGATCCGAAAGTCACTATTGCCAAAGAGGACTGCTAGATCTGCTTCATCAATTCCTGTAATTGCTTGGTACCAAGCGCACTGGCACAAATAACTCATGGGTACCTGATCGGAGCCCACATCACCCCAATCACTTTGGGCAAAAGGGTTTGCTGTTTTACATTCCAAAATCTTCGTTGGTGGCTGGGCAATACCATCACCATGAACAAACCGATCGATATGCGCGCTCATAAAGGAGTACTCGGAATGCAGGTAAATAGATTCATCGTGAATAAGCTCA
>CAILUH010000236.1 GCA_903837335.1 uncultured beta proteobacterium
AAATTCATACTTACCTAGGTCAAGTAATTCGCTCTTCGATTCCTCGCCGGATGCAGTACGTAAAAAAAGTTCAAAAATACGTTGACCCATTTCTTGAACTGAGACGGTGCCATCCAAAATTTCACCGCAGTTAATGTCCATATCTTCCGTTAGCTTGGTATACATCGGTGAATTGGTTGCTAATTTCAAACAGGGCGCAGGTCTTGAGCCAAACATCGAGCCACGGCCTGTTGTAAAAGCAATCAGGTTAGCCCCACCGGCAATTTGGCCTGTAGCCGATACCGGATCAAAACCGGGAGTATCCATAAAAACAAAGCCTTTGGTGGTTACCGGTTCGGCATATTTATACACTTCCATTAAAGGTCCAGTACCCCCTTTCATCGACGAGCCAAGTGACTTTTCAAAGATATTGGCAAGCCCACCAATTTGATTACCCGGACTTACTTTGCCGTTAATTTGTACATCACGACCAGGTGAGTATTCATCTTTCCACCAGCGAATCCGTTCAATGAGTTTTTCGCCAACTGCTTGGCTAACAGCACGTCGCGTTAAGGTATGTTCAACCCCATAAATTTCTGGGGTTTCTGAAAGAATGCCAGTGCCACCATGACGGGCCAAGATATCGACTGCGGCGCCTAAAGCGGGGTTAGCCGTAATTGAAGAAAAGCCATCAGACCCACCACACTGTAAGCCAACGCATAAATGACTTGCCGAAACTGTTTGCCGCTTAAATTGATTTGCCGCCGGTAGTAAGGCTTTGACGGCTTCAATACCTGCTTCAATGGTTTTTCTTGTACCACCACTTTCTTGCATGATGAAAGTATGCAAGGTAGAGCCCTCATGTAAATCTTCTTGCTCCATTAACCCTTTTAGTTGATTGCGCTCGCACCCAAGGCCAATAACCAAGGCTGCAGCTAAGTTTGGATGACGCGCATAACCCGCCATCGTGCGACGTAATAGCTGCATAGGCTCACCCGACATTTCCATGCCGCAGCCAATTGAATGACTAAAAGCAGCCACGCCATCAACATTCGGAAACTCCGCTAGACGTTCAGGAGTAAACCATTCAGCAATTTTATTGACTACCGTTGCTGAGCAATTAACCGTTGCCAAAATACCAATGTAATTGCGCGTGCCCACTTTGCCATTGGCGCGGACATACCCTTGGAAAGTAGCGCGCTCTGTTTCAGGCAGCATAACAATCGGTTGATATTCACTCGCGTAGGCATAGTCACGATCAAATTCTTTAAAATCGGTGTTGTGACTATGCACCATCGTGCCGGCTTCAATATCGGTATTGGCAAATCCAACGGTAACGTTATATTTGAGGATGGGTTCACCCTGGAGAATTTTTTTGGCAGCAATTTTGTATCCAGCGGGAACTTGACTGCGACTAGTAAAGTCTTCGCTTGGCACGGCAGTGCCAATGCCAATATCCACTCGTGCTACGACGACATTATCGTTTGGGTGTAGACGAATAATGGGCCCAATGAGCCGCTTTTCAGACATTTCAATCATGTACAAACCCTTATAAAATACCACCCAAGACAGTGTTCATTAATCAATTTTAATACCTGCATCTTTCACCACGCGTCGCCAATTGACAATACTGTCACGAATGTATTTACTATATTCCTCGGGCGAGCCCCCAACCACATTAAAACCAAGCTCAGTCAGGCGCATACGAATCTCAGGCATTTGCAGCACTTTATTCAGTTCCTGATTTATCTTGAGAATGATGTCGCGCGACGTAGCTGCTGGCGCCAGTACCCCCCAGTATGAACTAGCTTGACTAACTGCAGCTAAGCCCACTTCACTAAAAGTAGGCACATTCGGTAAAGTAGGTGAACGGGTATAGCCAGTGACTGCAAGGGCGCGCAATTGACCGCTATCAATAAAGGCCTTACTAGAGCTAATATTAGTAAAGGTTGCCGCAACCTGACCTGCAACCGTATCAGTTACTGCCGGCCCAGCCCCCTTATATGGCGCATGAATCATATCGATTCCTGCCGTAAGCTTAAATAATTCACCGGTGAGATGGGAGGAGGTGCCCGCACCAGCAGAAGCATAAGCTAAGGCGCCATTTTTCATTTTTGCCAGCGCAATTAATTCACCAATTGTTTTTGCCGGCACTGCTGGATTGACGACAAGTGCGCTCGCTCCTGAGGTCAACAAAATGACGGCCGTAAGATCCTTAATACTGTCATAGGGTATTTTTTGTAAGAGCGCAGGATTTGATGTAAAGGCCGTATCAACAACTACAAAAGTGTAGCCATCGGGCTGGCTGCGCACGACCATTTCAGTGCCAATCGTGCTTCCCGAGCCAGGGCGATTTTCCAGAATAATTTGTTGGCCCAGCAATTCAGTCAGTTTAGGTGCAATGATGCGCATTTGCATGTCCGTGCCACCGCCGGGCGCAAATGGAATCACAAACTTAATGGGTCTATCGGGGTAGGCGGCTAATGCTATACCTCCATGCAAAACCCCAAACGCAATTAGACTTAAAAGAAGTTGTCGATAAATACTACTGAAAATTGTAGTGTGCATTTTGTCCCTGTATTTTTTTAAATTCAATTTACCCGCTTGATGAGCTTAATACTTAATAAGAGTATAGATTTACTTATCATTATCGCTATCATTTACAATTACTTATTCGGCGAACTGGCTTAGCCGCTTAGAGTTGCGTACCTATCACGATAAAATTGATAAAGATAAGCTAGTCAATAATATTTACATTTAATCTATAAGTAATGAAATTTTCAAAGAAATATTTCAATCTCATCTATGCATTACTGATGTCAATCATTATGGGATTAATGATGGCCGCAGTTTTAACGGCTATTCTCACCGGCCTGCATGGTGATTATGTAACGCGCTGGCTAAAGGCATTTATTCAAGTATGGCCAGTGGCGTTTCCCATCTTGTTGATTTTGGCGCCCCTTGTTCGAAAATTAACGACCGACTTAACTGAACCCTGAAAAATAGGCCCTCACTAGGCCACTTCCGCAGCTAAGCCATACTCTTGGCTCGAGAGTCTGTTTGACCTTATAATTATCAGTTCGGCGAATTAGCTCAGCTGGTTAGAGCGACGGAATCATAATCCGCAGGTCCGGGGTTCAAATCCCTGATTCGCCACCA
>CAILUH010000237.1 GCA_903837335.1 uncultured beta proteobacterium
ACGCAGCGTAAATGGATTGAACTTATCAAAACTCGTGCGCCGGTCCGGATTTGGCAAAGTTAAGGTGCCGCCCCGAGGCGCTAGGGGGTTGACATAATCAAAGTGGGGAAACCCCGCGGCATACTTGGGGGTGCCATATTGGGCAATACCCTCGCTGGCTAAGGCTCCCAGCGGGATTAAAGACAGGCCTAGGCACACCAGAAGAGAAGCTGTGAGGGAGCGAAAAGGGGGATAAAGACGAAGCATATGCAACAATTGTAGATAGCAAACCACATTTGATGCAAAGGATCTAAGATGGGCTTTCTCGCTGGCAAAAAAATTCTCATTACTGGGCTCTTATCTAACCGCTCCATAGCCTATGGCATCGCCACTGCCTGCAAGCGTGAAGGGGCCGAACTCGCCTTTACCTATGTGGGTGAGCGCTTCAAAGAGAGGGCCGTTGAATTTGCTAAAGAATTTGAAACTAGCCTCATTTTTGACTGTGATGTTAGTAGCGATGATCAAATTAAAGCCCTATTTGCTGATTTAGGTAAACAATGGCCCCAATTCGATGGACTAGTCCATGCAATTGGCTTCGCCCCACGCGATGCGATCGCAGGCGAATTTTTGGATGGCTTCACGCGCGAAAATTTTCGCATTGCCCATGACATCTCAGCCTATAGCTTTCCCGCCTTAGCTAAAGCAGCGCTGCCACTACTGAGTGCGGATGCCTCGCTGCTTACCCTCACCTATTTGGGGGCAATGCGCGCCATTCCCAACTACAACCTCATGGGGCTAGCGAAAGCCTCCTTAGAATCATCGGTGCGTTATTTAGCTAGCTGCTTAGGACCCAAAGGGATTCGTACTAATGGCATATCCGCTGGACCAATTAAAACGCTAGCCGCATCGGGTATTAAAGACTTTAGTAAGTTACTGAATATCGTTGCCAGTTCCGCCCCCTTGCGCCGCAATGTCACTATCGACGATGTCGGCAATACCGCAGCTTTTTTACTCTCTAATTTAGCGAATGGTATTACTGGCGAAATTATTTATGTCGATTGTGGCTTTAGTCACATTGCCATTGACACAGGGTCTACTTGAAAACCGTAACCCTGCGCGAGGCACTCGGTTTTTGGCTTAAGCTCGGTTTTATTAGTTTTGGTGGGCCCACAGGGCAAATCGCAATTCTGCATCAAGAAGTAGTTGAAAAACGCCGCTGGATATCTGAGCGCCGTTTTTTACATGCCCTAAATTACTGCATGGTTTTGCCTGGGCCCGAAGCCCAGCAACTCGTAACTTATGTTGGCTGGCTCATGCACCGCAATCTAGGCGGAATTTTAGCGGGCAGCTTATTCGTCCTACCCTCCTTATTTATTTTGATTGCGCTTTCGTGGATATATATCCGCTTTGGCCAGGTACCCATCATTGCAGCGATATTTTTTGGCATTAAGCCTGCCGTCACCGCTATCGTGATTCAAGCAGTTCAGCGCATTGGCTCGCGCGCCCTTAAACATCAAGCGCTCTGGTTTATTGCTGCGGCTTCTTTCATCGCCATCTTTATTTTCAATTTAGCTTTTCCAATAATCATTATTTTGGCTGCGCTAATTGGTATGTGGGGAGGTAAGCGTTACCCCGCAGTATTTGCAATCACCGGTAGTGCCCATGGTAAAAAAGCTGACGGAACAAATATACCGGCCTTAATTGATGATGACACACCAATACCCGCACATGCCCGTTTCAATTTAAAAAAATCCATCGTGCACTCAGTGGTTGGTCTTGGTCTATGGATTGCGCCAATGGTCTTGCTCATTACGCTATTTGATTGGAAATCACTCTACCCACAACTAGCGTGGTTTTTTACCAAAGCTGCCCTACTGACTTTTGGTGGCGCCTATGCGGTACTGCCTTATGTTTATCAAGGCGCGGTTGATCAATATCATTGGCTTACTGCAGGCCAAATGATTGATGGACTCGCCTTAGGTGAAACCACGCCTGGGCCTCTCATTATGATTGTGGCCTTCGTTGGTTTTTTAGCGGGCTACGCCCAACATCTTTTTGGCAGCATGAATGCCTTTTGGGCCGGTGCTTTCGCTGCGGCTGTCGTCACTTGGTTTACTTTTTTGCCGTCTTTCTTATTTATATTGCTGGGCGCCCCACTCATCGAATCTACCCATGGCAAGCTCAGTTTTACAGCGCCCCTCACTGCGATCACCGCAGCAGTAGTTGGCGTGATTGCGAATCTTGGGCTATTTTTTGCCTACCATGTGTTCTTTCCTCATGGTTTAGCGGGCACGATTTCTTGGTTCAGTATCCTGATCTTTATTGGTTCAGCAATTGCCTTGCTGCGCTATAAAAAAGGGGTCATGCCGGTTCTGGGCTGTGCCGCATTAGCAGGATTGGCAAGCTTATTATTACCGTAGCACAATAGCGTATGCGCATCGAACCCACCACTATCGAACACCTGCAAGAATGGGTTGGTAAAACTGAAGTTACCCATGATCAAATCACCGTGGCGCCAATCAATTGCATGGCTGCCGCACTCGATTACCCCGATCTCATTAATCCAGATTCACCTACTGCCTTGGCTTTGCCCGAACTATGGCATTGGCTTTATTTTCTGCCGCATGCTCGCCAAACAGAAATTGGTGCTGATGGTCACCCCCAGCGTGGCGGTTTTTTACCGCCCGTTCCCTTGCCTAGGCGCATGTGGGCAGGTGGGCGCTTAGATTGGCCGAACCCACTTAATCGCTTACGTGTCGGCGATCAAATTGAAAAAGTATCTACTATTGAATCAGTTACACATAAAGCAGGTCGCACTGGTGATCTCATTTTTGTCTTGGTGCGGCATATGATTTCGAATCAAACAGGTATAGCGTTAATTGAAGAACATGATATTGTTTATCGCGATTCACCTGGTGTTAACGATAAACCTATTGCTCCAACCCCAGCACCGCAAAATGCGCTCTGGACTAAAACGATTACGCCTACTGAGGTGTTGTTATTTCGTTACTCTGCCCTTACCTTTAATGGCCATCGCATACATTATGATCGACGCTATGTTACCGAGGAGGAAGGTTATCCTGGCTTAATCGTCCACGGTCCACTAATTGCAACCTTACTTGTTGACTTAGTGCGGCAAAGTATTCCTAATTGCACGCTCAAGCATTTCGAATTTCGTGCTATTCGCCCAACCTTTGACTTGAATCCATTTACTGTTTGTGCAACTCGTGATAGCAGTAATGATCCTAGCGGTAAAACCATTCAGGTATGGGCACAAGATCATGAAGGCTGGCTGACGATGCAAGCCACTGCAGTTTTAAATTAAATCCTTTTTTAACGATGAAAAATTACTCCGCTGAATTAGCCCACTTCGCTGCAAACTTATCTGCGCAGGCAATTCCTGCCAGCGTCATGAATCGCGCAGAGGATTTATTGGTTGATTGGTTTGGTTCTGCGATTGCCGGTAAAGGTGCTAAGCCGGTAGAAATCATCGCCCAATTTGCCCAAGCAATGGGACCCAATGTAATCAATCCACAAGCATCTTCGGCAGGAACAGCGGAAATTCTATTGACGCGTCAACCTTCTAGTCCTTACTTAGCCGCGATGGCCAATGCCGCCGCCTCACATGTAGCCGAACAAGATGATGTGCATAACGGCTCCGTTTTTCATCCCGCGACCGTAGTATTTCCGCCAGCACTTGCTTGTGCACAAGCCCTCGGTTGTTCGGGAGAAGAATTACTTGTCGCCGCTGTTGCCGGCTATGAAGTAGGTATTCGGGTAGGTGAATTTTTAGGTCGCTCGCATTACAAAGTCTTTCACACCACGGGTACCGCTGGAACCCTCGGGGCAGCAGCAACAGTAGGCCGACTCCTAAATCTCAATCCGGAACAAATGCTTAATGCTTTTGGTTCTGCGGGCACACAATCAGCCGGACTCTGGGAATTTTTACGCGATGCCGCCGACTCTAAGCAATTGCATACTGCGCATGCAGCAGCAGCTGGTTTAATGTC
>CAILUH010000238.1 GCA_903837335.1 uncultured beta proteobacterium
ACGGACATCGACATTGCGCTTAGCCATTTTTCCGTACAAGACATCACGAACTTGTCCCAACTTAAAGTCATCATCGGCGTATAGCACAATTTGTTCTTCCTTTTGCTCTACCCGTGAATCAGAGCCCTTAAAATCGAAGCGATTGGTAATTTCTTTATTGGCTTGCTCGAGGGCATTTTTGAGTTCAACCATATCGGGTTCACAGACAACATCAAATGAGGGCATGACTAACTCCTTTATTTGGCAAAATTTTTAAATAATTCTGTTAACGAATAAGATTGTGGCATGAACTCGAATCAAACTACCGGCCTCAACTGGGATGCCAGCCTACCCATATTGCGCGATACCCAATTAAGGGAGCGGAATTCCCTTGGTTTTGCTGCCACCGCTGAATTGAGTTGCGTTATTCGCGGTGCCGAACAAATTCCCCTGCTAATGAGCACTGTTCTATCAGCATGCATACCTTGGCGAGTTTTGGGGGGTGGTAGCAATGTGGTCCTACCAGCACATTTGCCTGGCATCACCCTCCTGATGGAGATTGGTGGCCAAGCGATTATTTCGACCGATCAAACTGCGACCCAAATTCGGGTCGGTGCGGGTGTGAATTGGCATGCGTTTGTTACTTGGTCTTTGATGCACGGTCTACCGGGACTAGAAAACCTGGCATTGATTCCAGGGACAACGGGTGCTGCCCCGATCCAAAATATTGGCGCTTACGGGGTGGAAGTGAGTGATTTGATTCAATCCATCACAGCCTTTGACTGCACCGCCCAAGCCTTTGTTGAAATGACACCTGACGCTTGTCAGTTTGCTTATCGCGATAGTATTTTTAAACGTCAGCCACAGCGATACATTATTTCTGCAGTAACGTTTTCATTACCTAAAAATTGGGTGCCTCAATTGCAGTATGCCGATTTAACGAATTTCTTTTCTTCACAAAAAAATCTGCCAAGCCCGACTGCAATTTTCGATGCAGTCTGTACCATTCGACAAAATAAATTACCTGACCCTAAAGTAATTGGTAATGTGGGTAGCTTCTTTAAAAACCCCAGCGTTAGCCAAATTCAATTGACCCAATTATTAAATGCTTTCCCCAAGATGATTACCTATCCTCAGAGTAATGGCTCGCATAAACTTGCTGCTGGGTGGTTGATTGATCAGTGTGGTTTTAAGGGGGTACAGAGGGGCGCTGTTGGCGTTTATGAAAAACAAGCCTTAGTACTTGTTAATCTCGGTAAAGGCGCCGCTACAGAGCTTTTAGCCCTAGCGAGCGAGATTCAAGCAGCGGTGCAAGATCGCTTTGGTGTATTGCTAGAAATTGAGCCAGTCCGAATGTAACTGAGGTCATGCTGACTGCGCTTATTTTTGCTTCACCAATCCCAAAACAATTTCTGCCTCACCTTCTGCCAGCCGCACTTGCAGTGTTTCTTGTGGCCTTAATTCCAGCGGACTGCGTACCGCGTGTGCTTCCTCCCCCATCCCCCGCATGATGACCGCATAGCCTCGCTCAAGCGTGCGCTGGGGATTAAGCGCGTCTAGCTGGGCAGCCAAATGGGTTTGACCCTGTTGCCAACTTTCCACCCGTACCGACCAGGACTGGCTTAAGCGTTGCCGTAAAAAAGTGAGTTGCTCGCGCATCCGCTCAGGATTAGGTAAGGCATGATTCAAACGCAAGGTGAGCTGATCTAAGGTTTGTGCTTCACGCTCAAGCCGCAATGTCAGCCTTTGCAGTAAAGCTTGCTGCAAACTGACTAACTCACCCAGTAATTGATCACGGCGTGGCGCAGCTAACTCGGCAGCGCCAGTGGGTGTTGGCGCCCTGACATCCGCCACAAAATCGGCGATCGTGAAATCGGTTTCGTGACCAACCCCACACACTATGGGAATGGTTGAGTCGGCCAGCGCATATGCCAGTTGCTCGTCATTAAACGCCCAGAGATCTTCGATGCTACCGCCCCCGCGCACCAGCAAAATAACATCGACTTCAGCTGCTGCGTTGGCCGCTTTTAAGGCGGCAATAATTCCAGCGGGAGCCTCTGGTCCTTGCACCAAGGTGGGATAAATCACAAGCGGAATATGTGGTGCTCTGCGCGCTAAAGTACTCAGCACATCTTTTAATGCTGCAGCTTGTGGTGAAGTGATGATGCCAATGGCCCGGGGATGGGTCGGAATTGCTTGTTTGGCTGCTTCATCAAATAAACCTGCTTTAGCCAACTTTTCTTTGAGCTTCAAAAATGCTTCGTAAAGACCGCCTAAGCCAGCTTTACGCAGCACTTGTACCGTTAGCTGCACATCGCCACGAGGGACATATAACCCTAAGCTCGCACCCACCTCTACCAAATCACCAGACTGGGGCATAAACCCGACTTGACCATTGCGGCCGCGAAACATCACACAGCGAATTTGGCCCTCTTCATCTTTTAATGAAAAGTACCAATGCCCACTGTCATAAGCCTTGAAATTGGAAATCTCCCCGCTAACCCATACCGTATCGAATCTCTCTTGTAAGGATTCAGCAATTGCGCGGTTAAGCTCGCCAACGGTGAGTACCGACCTTGTTATTTCCGACATATCTATTCTTCTAATCAATCAAAATGGGGCTTCTAGGGCGATTTTTTTATGCTTCTTTTACGATACATATCCACAGGTAGAAAATTTCTTATAGGCCGATATTGGAAGTAAACACTAACTTACCCAAAGCGTGGCTTAAATCAGACATATTTTTTATAAACCATTGATTTATATAGATAAATATATCTAATTTTGCCTTACTTTAAATTGATATATTAATCACTTTACCGAAAAATCAATTACTTAGCTCAGTCCATTAAAAAAGTTTTGCACAGAGTTATCCACAGGCTTGACTCGTACTTTCCGTTTAGTTTGCTAAAGTACTGAAAGTCTATGTATACCATCTTACTTGCAGCCGGTTGGCCGATTTGGCCTCTTTTAGCAGTCTCTATTTTTGGCTTAGCCATTCTGATTGAGCGAAGCTGGTATTTACGTAAAAAACGGGTTTTGCCTACGGGGGTTTTGCAGGAAGCCTTTGAATTAGGCGCGCAGGTAAACCAGAGCCTTGGTGGCAGGCAATCAGACCCCCAACTCGCCACTTTAATCAATTCAATTGGCAACTCTTCTCCAGTCGGCTCACTGTTGGCATGTGCGCTTGCAGAAAAGCTGGCAGGAGCGCCGGCTAATCATGCCTTAGAAGAGCTTCAAGCCACAGCTGAGGCAGTTTGGCTGAAGTTAGACCGATACTTAGGAGCGCTAGCAACTATCGCTACTGTAGCGCCTTTACTGGGCTTATTTGGCACAGTCGTGGGCATGATTGAAATTTTTGGCAGTCAAGGCAGTGCTGTTGGCAACCCCCTGCAACTAGCGCATGGTATTTCGGTGGCGCTTTACAACACTGCCTTTGGTTTATTAATTGCGATACCCGCTTTAGCTGCTTGGCGCCTGTTGCGTTCAATGGCCGATCAACGCCAACGCGAGTGCGAAGAATTTACCCGCCAGTTATTTAAAAAACTCTACCCCAATGCAAGTGATGAATAAAAATCAAGCTCGCGTTGGCCGTTTTTCTTTAAGAAAAAATCAAGGCCTGTTTCTTAGTCGCGCTTCTGCTGGCACCAATACACCCCCAGAAATTAATTTAATTCCATTTATTGATGTCTTACTCGTTATTTTAATTTTTTTAATGATCTCCACCACTTTTACGCGCTTTCAAGAATTAGCGATTGCCTTACCAAATGCAAGCGGTGCGGATTCTGCAAATCAAAGTCAACAAATTCATTTGGCAGTAAGTCGGGATGGGCGCTATGCGCTAAATGGTCGTATTGTCAGCAATGATCAACTCAGCAACGCTTTGGCGCAATTGGCGAATGCTAAGCCTGCTGATGCTAACTCTATCGATACGAAGTCGGCCCTGCAAGTCAGTATTGATGCTGATGCCCGCGCATCTCATCAAGCCGTGATGACAGCGCTAGAAGCCGCCCGGGATGCCAATTTAAGCAATATTGTTTTTACCAGCCAAACCAAATAATTAAATGCTGCCAAAGACATGTTAACAATATGCTAACGGCGCCACCATTTTGGGATCAACGTAATTTACTCAGCCGGCTACTGAGTTATGCGCTGTGGCCCCTAGCGCTCCTCTACGGTTGGTTCTTCGGCTTACGTAATGCAGCTCAAGATCTTCGTTTTGCTAAAGCGGCGCCAGTGCCACTCATTATTGTTGGCAATATTCGCGTTGGCGGCACCGGCAAAACACCCGTTGTGATTGCGCTCGCACTACAACTCAAGTCGCTGGGGTGGCAACCGGGGATTATTAGTCGGGGGTATATCAATGCCAGCAGCAAGAAAAAGTCTGCGCATCATCATGCGACAAAATTACGGGAAGCGATCGAAGTAACGCCCCGCTCTGATCCTGCAGTGGTTGGCGATGAACCCGTTTTGATTGCACAAAAAACCCATGGCACGATTCCCATTTGGGTTCAGGCAAACCGGCGCAAGAGTATTGCCGCATTGCTCAATAAAAATCCTCAGGTCAATGTGATTATTAGCGATGATGGCCTGCAGAATTTTGGCCTCCCGCGTTGGCCCGCCCGTGAAGGTGGCCGCGATATTGAATTGGTAGTGCGCGATAGCCGCGGCGAAGGGAATGGTTTTTTATTGCCCGCCGGCCCGCTGCGTGAGCCTGCTAATCGCGAACGTGACGCTACGCTCATGACCAGTGTTGAAATTGATGGTGCTACTGACCCTAACTACTTTTTAGAACAGCGGGCCGTTTATCTTTCACCAGAAATAGGCCTAGCTTACAGTTTGAATGATCACTCTTTGCAATATTCATTAGCAGAAATTGCACAGATGTTTGCCCCCACAATGATCGTTGCTGTAGCTGCGCTTGGTAATCCCAGCCGCTTTTTTAATTGCTTAAAAGAGCATGGTCTAAAGCCGCGGACCATTGCCTTACCTGATCACAGTAGTTATTCGAGCGAGTTTTTTGCTGAAATAAAAGCTGAGTGTATTTTAATTACTGAAAAGGATGCCGTAAAATGCCGTCATATTGCTGATGAACGCATCTGGGTGGTGCCGATGAAAGTTGCCCTGTCAACTGATTTTATGAACTGGGTCACATCAATCATTTCACGTCCAGATCCTTGGCAGAAATAAAATCACGATCAACTCAATTTACATGGGCTTCTAGTTCAAGGAAAATACATTATGGATAAACGTTTATTGGATATTTTAGTTTGCCCCTTGTGCAAAGGCCCCTTGCATTTTGAAGCAAATAAAAATGAACTGATCTGTAAAGCGGATAAATTAGCCTACCCAATTCGGGATGACATTCCGGTGATGTTAGTCGATGAAGCACGCATTCTGACGCCTGACGAAATCTTCTCTTAATTCCTTTTTATTCCTCCGCCCCAAACAAGATGAGTTCAACTGCGCCATTCAATGAATTCATTGTGCTCATTCCAGCGCGACTTGACTCGACGCGCTTGCCGCGTAAACCCCTGGCTGATATTGCGGGGAAGCCCATGGTGGTAAGAGTTGCAGAGCAAGCCAGAAAATCGTTAGCCAAAAAAGTCATTGTTGCCACGGATTCAACTGAAATACAAGCGGCCTGCGCCTTACATCAGATTGATTGTGTGATTACCCGGGCAGATCATTTAACCGGTACCGATCGCTTAGGCGAGGTGGCTCAATTACTTTCACTCAAACCAACTGATGTAGTTGTGAACGTGCAAGGCGATGAACCTTTAATTCCGCCCGAATTAATTAATCAAGTAGCACTCACTCTAATAACCCATCCGCAGGCTGCGATTGCCACAGTTGCTGTAGTCATTCAGGACGCTAGTGAAATTGCCAGTCCTCATGTTGTAAAGGTAGTACTTAATCATGCTGGTGAGGCTATGTATTTTTCGCGCTCCCTTATTCCCTTTTTGCGTCAAAGCTCGCCGGTCATGAGTAAAGATGCTGCGCTTTTGCCAAATTACTTGCGCCACTTAGGCATCTATGCCTATCGGGCTAACTTTCTTTTGGCCTATTCGGAATTAGCTGTCGCCCCTCCTGAGATAGCGGAATCACTTGAGCAATTGCGGGCGCTATGGCATGGCTACCCTATTCAGGTCTACGTGGCTAATAAAGCCCCACCTGCCGGTGTTGATACTGCCGTAGACCTCGAGCGGGTACGAGCGCTCTGGAAATAAGGCTTATATCGGGAAAATCCTTAGCCCTACCTAGCGCTAAGCAGGAAAAAATACGGGACAATCACGTTTTAAATCCAATTTTGTCGGTTTCAGGGGAATAACAATGCGTTTAATACTGTTGGGCGCGCCAGGCGCTGGCAAAGGCACTCAAGCCCAATTCATTTGCAAACAATTTGCC
>CAILUH010000239.1 GCA_903837335.1 uncultured beta proteobacterium
CGCATGACGATATTGGGGTGTTGCATATCAATTTTTAGACGGAGTACATGTTGCCCGTCATTAAACTCGCCAGCCCGCATCGCGCGAAAGAGTTGTAAATTTTCCGCTACACTGCGCTCACGATAAGGACTATTTTGTCCTGCTTGATTAAAGTTGCCCCGTTTGGCATGGATTTCATCGGCTGTTTGACTATCGACATACGCTTTACCATGCTCGATTAAGATTTCCGCAAATTGATAGAGCTGTGCGAAATAATCACTGGCGTAATGTAAATGGGTTTGGCCATTTACTACCCAATCAAAACCAAGCCAGCGTACTGCATCTAAGATACTATCAACGTATTCAACATCTTCTTTTACTGGATTAGTGTCATCTAAGCGCATATTGCAACGGGCGCCACCAGCGCGCGCTTGATATTCAACAGCTAGTCCAAAATTGAGGCAAATACTTTTAGCATGTCCAATGTGTAAGTAGCCATTAGGCTCTGGTGGAAAGCGGGTAATCAGTGGGGGTAGGGCATTGCCGTCAGCATCGTTGTGCAGTGGACGCTGTTGGTATATGGGTTGTACTAAATCGTGCTCAATAATTTGGCGCAGAAAATTAGAAGGTTCAGCAGTACTCGATTTGACCTTATTGGCTACTGGTTTTTTAGGGCTTTCGTTAGACATCCGCTAATTGTAGAGAAGATCAGAGCTCAAGAAAGAAAAAAGCCCGCAGAGGGCTGCGGGCTTGGTGCTAGAGAAGATTCACTCTAACTTTAGTTGCATTATTTATTCTTCGACGAAGACTTTTTCACGCCCTTGTTTAATCGCAGGTAAGGCCACAATGACGCACAATAAGGCTGCTGCTACCAATAGTCCCAGAGACAGGGGGCGGGTAATAAAGGTGGAAAAATCCCCCCGCGATAACAGCAAAGCCCGGCGAAAGTTTTCTTCCATCATTGGGCCGAGCACAAACCCCAATAACAAAGGCGCAGGTTCACACCCGAGCTTCATGAATAAATAGCCAATAACGCCAAAGCTAGCAGTGATATAGACATCAAAGACTGTATTGTTAACGGTATAAACGCCGATACAACAAAAAACTAAAATTGCCGGATAGAGATAGCGATAAGGAATTTTTAATATTTGTACCCACATGCCAATAAGTGGCAGATTCAAAATAATTAACATCAAGTTGCCAATCCACATCGACGCAATCAAACCCCAAAATAAAGCAGGGTTGCTGGTCATCACTTGTGGACCAGGCTGAATGTTATGAATGGTCATTGCACCCACCATCAATGCCATGACTGCATTGGGTGGAATACCTAGAGTCAGCAAAGGAATAAAGGAAGTTTGCGCCGCAGCATTATTCGCGCTTTCTGGGCCGGCCACACCTTCGATTGCGCCTTGGCCAAATTCTGCTGAATATTTAGACGTCTTCTTTTCAACCGAATAAGCCCCGAATGCGGCGAGGGCAGCACCACCGCCTGGCAAGATACCTAAAACAGAGCCGATCGCTGTACCGCGCAAAATAGATGGGGTCATCCGTTTTACGTCTAGCCAAGTTGGAATAAGTGTCGTCACTTTATTAAGAAAGCTTTCACGCGCTTCTTTTTGTTCTAGATTAACCATAATCTCAGCAAAACCAAATACACCCATCGCGATACTCACAAAACCAATACCGTCACTAAGCTCAGGAATGTCAAAGGCGTAGCGTGAAACGCCTGAGTTCACATCGGTGCCTACCAGACCCATGAGCAAACCCAAAATAATCATGCCAATGGCTTTAATGAGTGAGCCCGAAGCTAAAACTACTGCGCCGATTAAACCCAATACCATTAGTGAAAAGTATTCAGCCGGACCAAACTTGAATGCCAACTGTGAAAGTGGCGCAGCAAAAGCAGCCAAAATAAAAGTTGCTACGCACCCAGCAAAAAATGAACCAATGCCAGCAGTAAAGAGGGCTACCCCAGCTCTGCCTCGTCGCGCCATTTGATAGCCATCAATTGCAGTGACAACCGAAGATGTTTCACCAGGAATATTTAAGAGGATGGCGGTAGTGGAGCCACCATATTGCGCACCATAATAAATACCCGCCAACATAATGAGGGCGGCAATGGGGGGTAAGGCATAGGTTGCTGGTAATAACATTGCAATTGTGGCAATAGGGCCAAGGCCGGGCAAAATACCGATTAAGGTCCCAAGCACGCAGCCAATAAAGCAATAAATTAAATTTTGGAGGGTTATTGCAGTTGAAAAACCCAGCGCTAAATTATTCAGCAGATCCATATCAGTGTCCTATTTAGCGATTAATTATTAAGGAAGAAGGGCCACAGCGGAAACTGTAATTTGAGGCCAACTACGAATGAAAGGTAGGTGAAGACTAGCAAAATGAGGGCGTTTAAAATGGTTCCTTTCCAACTATATTCATGACTTGCCGAAGCAGAAACAAAAACTAAAGTCAATAGGGCAACAAAAAATCCCATAGTGCTTAGTAGTACGCCGTAAAGAATGACAGAGCCAGTTATCCAAATAACGCTTTTCAAATCCCACTTAGCTAATTTTAAGGGGGGCGCTTTTTTGCTAATGGATCCTAACAAAACTACTAAGCCTAATATTGCTAAGAGCATGCCAAGGCAAAAGGGAAAGTAGCCGGGCCCCATTTTGGCGGCAGTACCCATTTGATAGCCAGTAGCTAGGCTGGCAAAAAATAAACCAACGACGATATACATAAAGCCAGCGGCAAAGTCTTGTTGATTGCGTATTTTCAAAGTGTGCTCCAAGTTGGTCTAATTACTGACAGACCATTTTTTAATATTGATGAGCGATTGTAAGCCACGCTGATAGCCCTTGCTA
>CAILUH010000240.1 GCA_903837335.1 uncultured beta proteobacterium
TAAGCAGGAAAAAATACGGGACAATCACGTTTTAAATCCAATTTTGTCGGTTTCAGGGGAATAACAATGCGTTTAATACTGTTGGGCGCGCCAGGCGCTGGCAAAGGCACTCAAGCCCAATTCATTTGCAAACAATTTGCCATTCCACAAATTTCGACTGGCGACATGTTGCGCGCTGCGGTAAAAGCGGGTACTGAGCTTGGTATTGCCGCTAAAAAAATTATGGATTCAGGTGGTCTGGTTTCGGATGACATCATTATTGGCCTAGTAAAAGATCGCTTAACTCAACCCGATTGTTCACACGGTTATTTATTCGATGGTTTTCCTCGCACCATTCCACAAGCCCAAGCGATGAAAGACGCTGGCGTTCCCATTGACTACGTATTAGAAATTGACGTGCCCTTTGAGGCCATTATTGATCGCATGAGTGGTCGTCGAGTTCACCCGGCTTCGGGGCGTACGTATCACCTCACATTTAATCCGCCAAAGAAAGTCGGCCAAGACGATGTTACTGGCGAGCCCTTAATTCAGCGGGATGATGATAAAGAAGAAACTGTGCGCAAACGTCTGCAGGTTTATAACGATCAAACTCGGCCTCTGGTTGATTATTATTTCAGCTGGTCAAGTACCCCAGACCCTCAAGCTAAAGTGAAGGCACCAGCCTATCGCAAAGTTAGCGGTACTGGCAGTGTTGACGACATTACGCAAACTATTTTTAAAGCGCTTCAATAATTTTTACGCGCCTTATTTGGTTTGACGATACCGACCAAAGCTAAACTATTTTTGGGTATTTACTACCCGCTTATTCTTTTTGCTAGCCTGGGATTTTTTGGCTACACCATGCCCGCTATCGATTGGTTTACTGCAGTACCGGGTGACTTAATCGATGGAAGATTCAATAGCGTCATTCTGGAGCATTTTTATCACTGGATGACCGGTCGGCAGCACGACCTATGGAGTCCGCCCTTCTTTTATCCTAATCTCGATGCGCTAGCCTTTAGTGACAATCATTTTGGGAATGCCTTTATTTATGCGCTGCTGCGTATGCTGGATTTATCACGCGAAATCGCATTTAGTGGCTGGTATGTGATTGGCTGCTCACTGAATTTTGTGGTCACTTACATTGTGTTGAGAAAGCTCCATTTCTCGGTATTTGCAGCGAGTGCTGGGGCGTTTGTTTTTGCCTATTTTCTGCCTGCAATCATCCAAGCTGGTCATGCGCAATTGACCTATCGCTTTACGATACCGCTAGCCTTTTATGCATTTTGGAATTTAATTTACAAGCGCCAGATTAGTTCATTAGGACTATTATTTTTTTGGATCGGCGTGCAATTTTATTGTTCGATTTATTTAGGTGTATTCCTTGTTTTTCTCATCCTTGCTGCGTCTGTTTCTGCGCTAATGCTTCAACATAAAAATTTATATAAGGACTGGAAGCGGTCTTGGCTTGACTTAGCTAAACCTCGCCAACTTGCACTTAGCGCCTTAGCGATTACCAGCTCCATCAGCATTATTTTATTGCTTGAAAAATATCAACAAGTAGCTTCACATTATGGATTTAAAGGCAATGCAGTGGAAGTAAAACATATGCTGCCCAGGTTGGAAAGCTATCTCATTGCCGATAACTCCATCCTCAGTTCATTAGTTGGCAGTTGGTTTAATCAAATTCCCCTCTATAGAAATGAACACCAATTATTCATCGGCATTGGCGTTGCCTTGTTATTTTTGATCGGCTGTTGTATTCCTTGGTTTAATTACTTTGCCATCAATAGGCCCTATGCCAAAGAGCAAAATGCCATTGGTAAGCTAGCATTTTTTTCATTATTAATTCTTTTTTTATCAACCTTGCAGTATGGCGGTGGCGGCGGACAGCTCACCAGCCCCTACGAGTACCTCTTCTCGATTCCAGGAATCTTATCCATTAGAGCTGTTACTAGACTAATTCTGGTCCAAGGCTTACCCGTCGCTATTCTGGTGGCTTTAGCTTGTGAAACTGTAATCAGTAGCCTTCATAAAAATAATTATTTTTGGCGCGCTGCTTGGATTGCAATTGTGGCAGCACTGCTGAGTCTAGAAGTGATCTTTTTCAATCATGTTAAAACACCAAATGCCATCTGGATTGAGCGCTTGAATAGACTATCTGTTCTATTGCCTAAGCCCGTTCCGGCTGATAGTGTTTTATTTGTCGATAGCAGCGGTAAGGAAACTTGGTATTTTGCCGAAGTTGATGCCATGGTTCTGGCGCAAGATTTGGGTATTCCAACCATTAATGGCTATTCGGGAAAATTTCCACCTGGGCACGACCACCAATCCCCAGATTCATGCATTCCTTATATGGCCCGCGTGCAAGACTATGGTAAATTTCACCAACTACCCGAAGCGTCTATGAACGAATTAATGAGTCATGTTATTCAAATACCTCCTTCATCCTGCGTAAAAGTGAATTGATTGAATTCTTGCTGATCTAAATGCGCCTCTCCATCATCATCCCCTGCTATAACGAGCTCAAAACCATTGATGAGATTATTAATGCCGTTAATGCTGCGCCATATCCTGATAAAGAAATTATCATTGTTGATGACTGCTCAACCGATGGCACAAGAGATAAATTAAAACAGGAAATAGAAAATTCGGGTCGAGTTAGCAAGGTGCTTTATCACCCCGTCAATCAAGGTAAGGGTGCTGCCTTGCGCACAGGCATTGAGGCTGCTACCGGTGACTTAGTCATTATTCAAGATGCGGATATGGAGTATGACCCCAATGAATATCCTCGTCTAGTTGAGCCAATTTTGAATAATCGTGCTGACGTGGTATTTGGTTCACGTTTTTTAGGTGGGGATGCGCACCGCGTGCTGTATTTTTGGCATCGGGTTGGCAATGGCCTGCTTACCCTCATGTCGAATATGTTTACCAATTTAAATTTAACGGATATGGAAACCTGCTACAAAGTGTTTCGCCGTGAAATTATTCAAAGCATCAAGATAGAAGAAAATCGCTTTGGTTTTGAACCTGAAATTACTGCCAAAGTAGCAAAGCTAAATTGCCGAATTTTTGAAGTCGGTATCTCTTATTATGGGCGTACCTATGATGAGGGTAAGAAAATAGGCTGGCGCGATGGCGTACGCGCGATCTACTGCATTATTAAGTACAGCTAGGCACCGAAGCCCTGCTGCAAGCTGTCTACTTAAGCTCTTTTAAGGCGCTTTCAAACGACTCAATATCGGCAAAACTGCGATATACCGAAGCAAACCGGATATAGGCTACCTTATCAAGGCGTTTAAGTTCACGCATGACTAACTCACCAACGCGTTCACTCGGAATTTCTTTTTCACCCAAGCTTAAGAGTTTTTCTTCGATACGGCCTACTGCTTCATCAACTGCATCCGCCGAAACAGGGCGCTTGCGTAAGGCCAAACGAATCGAGCTAATTAATTTGTCGTGACTGTATTCAACGCGACTGCCATTTTTCTTCACAATTGCGGGCAGCGTTAACTCAGCACGCTCATATGTTGTAAACCGTTTATCGCAAGATGCGCAGCGCCGACGACGGCGAATTGAATCACCCTCGTCGGACTCACGCGTATCCATTACCTGAGTATCGTCACCATGACAGAATGGACAGCGCACCCTGAATTTCTATTTTTAGCCGTAAACCGGGAAGCGCTTAGTCAGCTCACCTACCTGTGCTTTGACTTTAGCAATATTGGCAGGATCATTTGGATTATCCAGTAAGTCGGCA
>CAILUH010000241.1 GCA_903837335.1 uncultured beta proteobacterium
AACGTGACGCATTTAGGCGTTAAGCAAGGTGCTTATTTACGCTCATTTATCTACACTTTCATTGAGCTATTTTCGCCAACGCTCACGAAAAAGATTGTTGAACAAGCCATGTCAAATAGCGCTGAAAATTATCAAATTTAAGTGGTGCCTCGGGTCGGACTCGAACCGACACGCCTTGCGGCACCGGATTTTGAGTCCGGCACGTCTACCAATTCCATCACCGAGGCTAGTGAAAACGCTAGAGGCTAGAGTTTAACAAACTAAGGAATCAAAATCGTCGATCCCGTCGTCTTACGCCCTTCTAGATCGGTATGGGCTTGAGCGACATCAGCCAAACGGTATTCTTGATGAATTTCAATTTTGACTTTGCCACTCTGCACCATGTTGAATAGTTCAGCAGCCATTGGTTCAAGCAAACTCCGGTTCAAAACATAAGTAGATACTGTAGGGCGAGTTACTTTTAACGAGCCCTTACCAGCCAAGATGCTTAAATCAAGTAAGGGTGGCGAGCCTGAAGCGCCACCAAAAGAAACTGCCAAGCCCAATGGTGAAACACAGTCAAGTGTTTGCATAAACGTATCTTTTCCAACTGAGTCGTACGCTACCGGCACTCCTTTACCGCCAGTAATTTCTTGCACACGTTTAACGAAATTTTCTTCACGATATAAAATCGTATGATCACAACCATACGATTTGGCTAGCTCGGCTTTTTCTTTGCTACCAACCGTACCAATCACCGTGGCACCAATCGCCTTTAACCACTGACAGGCAATTAAACCAACTCCACCAGCAATTGCATGAAACAAAACAGTGTCGCCCTTTTGTACTTTATAAGTACTCGTTAATAAATAGGCTGCCGTTAAACCTTGCAACATCATCGCTGCGCCAGTTTCAAAGGAAATTGCATCAGGTAATTTAACTAAGATATCGGCGGGCATTACTCGGGCCGCAGCATAAGCGCCGGTAGGTCGACCAGCATAAGCCACTCGATCGCCAACTTTGACATGGGTTACACCGGCACCTACTTTTTCAATGATGCCAGCGCCTTCCATTCCTAAACCAGCAGGCAGCGGTTGGGGGTAATAGCCCATGCGAAAATACACATCAATGTAATTCAAGCCGCAGGCATGCTGACGAATCAATACCTCTCCAGGTCCTGGCTCACCTAATTCAACATCAACATATTTCATTACCTCAGGACCACCGGCTTCATCTACACGAATTGCCTTTACCATTTCTTTTGCCATGCTATTGCCCACTTTTCTTAGTTGATGCCGCGTTTAATTACCGGGGATTTAGGCCATAAGCCCAAAGCCTGTGTTTCTTGCATTTATTCTATTCCAGCTTAAATATGCCGTAGGAACTGTAAAATACCCTAAAAAGGATACTACTGCATGGCAGGTCACTCAAAATGGGCCAATATTCAACACCGCAAGGGTCGTCAAGACGAAAAACGCGGCAAGATTTGGACCAAATTAATTCGCGAAATTACCGTTGCCGCCAAACTTGGCGGGGGCGATGTCGGTACGAACCCACGGTTGCGGCTAGCTATTGATAAAGCCAAAGATTCCAATATGCCCAATGATAATGTTCAACGGGCAGTACAACGCGGCACTGGCTCGCTTGAGGGCGTGAACTATGAAGAAATACGCTATGAAGGTTACGGTATTAATGGCGCCGCTATTATTGTTGACTGTCTCACTGATAACCGCACTCGTACTGTAGCGGAAGTGCGCCATGCCTTTACTAAAAATGGCGGCAATATGGGGGCCGAAGGTTCAGTGGCCTTTTTATTTCGACATTGTGGCCAGCTTTTATTTGCCCCTGGTACCAATGAAGATCTATTAATGGAAATTGCTTTAGAGGCTGGTGCCGATGATGTGATTAGTCATGAAGATGGTGCGCTTGAAGTAATCAGCTCAGTAGCGCTATTTTCCAAGGTACAAGATGCCTTACAAAAAGCCAATTTCAAGGCTGAATTAGCCACTGTCAGCATGCGACCCGAAACCGATATCAGCCTTAGCAGCGAGCAACTTGAAGCGATGCAAAAATTACTCGATGCACTTGAAAATTTGGATGACGTCCAAGCTGTTTATACGAATACTGACTTATGAAATCCTGCGCATGAAATTATTACTCATTGGTTCAGGCGGTCGTGAGCACGCTTTAGCCTGGAAAATGGCGCAATCGCCACTGGTACAAAAAGTCTTTATTGCCCCTGGAAATGGCGGCACTGCTCTGGCCGCACAACAACAGGCTGGCATCGAAAATCTTGCCATTAGCGACTTTCAAGCCTTGGCTGATTTTGTCAAACATGAAAAGATTGCTTTTACGGTAGTGGGGCCAGAAGCCCCCCTAGCTGCGGGCATCGTCGATTTCTTTCGCCAACAGGGTTTGCGAATTTTTGGTCCTACCCAACTCGCCTCCCAACTCGAGTCATCAAAAGATTTCTCAAAAGCCTTCATGAAGCGCCACGGCATTCCAACTGCTGACTACCAAACTTTTAGCGACGTCGCCGCTGCGCATGCTTATTTGGATGCTAAAGGCGCGCCCATTGTGATTAAAGCTGATGGGCTAGCAGCTGGCAAAGGCGTGGTAGTGGCAATGACCCTTCCCGAAGCACATGCAGCAGTTGAAATAATGCTAGCTGATAATCAATTTGGCAATGCCGGTGCGCGCGTGATTATTGAAGAATTTTTAAGCGGTGAAGAAGCGAGTTTTATTGTGCTGGTTGATGGTAAAAATATTCTTGCTCTAGCAACAAGTCAAGACCACAAAAGATTATTAGATGGTGATCAAGGTCCTAATACCGGCGGCATGGGGGCTTACTCTCCTGCGCCCGTAGTCACTCCAGAAATTCACGCGCGAATCATGCGTGAAGTGATTATGCCAACCGTTAAAGGCATGGCTAC
>CAILUH010000242.1 GCA_903837335.1 uncultured beta proteobacterium
TAATGCACCAATATTGAACATCCCCCTAATAACTAGTATCTGGAATTCCTTATCGTTACTTATCGACTAAAGGAGCTCAGTATGAAAGAAAAAGTAAGCATGAATGGCTTAATCAGTAAATCTTCCATTTCCACCGTCGCAGATGCCAATCCAACGCGACGTAAACTGATTCAAGGTATTGGTTCTGCCAGTATCTTGTCTCTAATAGACCCAATGGTAAAAGCTGGGGCATGGGCTGCCGGCTCAGATGCTCCTGAAAAAACTGACGTGAAGATCAGCTTTATTGCTTTGACAGACTGCTCATCAGTAGTAATGGCCAATCACCTGGGCTTAGATAAAAAATATGGTGTAAAGATTATCCCCACTAAAGAGGCTTCGTGGGCCGCTATTCGCGATAAATTGGTAAATGGCGAGAATGATATGTCTCATATTCTCTACGGCTTGATATATGGGTTGCAAATGGGTATTGGTGGTCAGCAAAAAGATATGTCGGTATTAATGGGCATTAACAATAATGGACAAGCAATTACTTTGTCAAAAGCGCTCTATCAAAAAGGCGTAACAGATGGCGCTAGTCTTAAAGCTGTAATGGATAAAGAAAAACGTGACTATACCTTTGCGCAAACTTTTCCAACCGGCACCCATGCTATGTGGCTTTACTTCTGGCTCGCAAACTATGGTATCAATCCATTAAAAGATGCAAAGATTATCACTGTTCCACCTCCACAAATGGTGGCAAATATGCGTAGCGGTAATATGGATGGCTATTGCGTTGGCGAACCATGGAATGCCCGCGCGATTTTTGATGGTATTGGCTTTACAGCAATAACTACACAAGCTATTTGGCAAGATCATCCAGAAAAAGCTTTAGGTACAACTGCTGACTTTGCAAAAAAATACCCTAATACCTGTCGCGCTGTTGTCTCTGCAATGCTGGAGGCTAGTAAATATATCGACGCTACAACAAGCAATAAACATAAGACAGCTGAGGTAGTGTCTGCCCCTTCATTTGTCAATACGGATATCAATGTTATTCAGGATCGTATGATGGGGCGCTATAACAATGGTATTGGTAAATCCTGGGATGATCCACATGCGATGAAGTTTTATAACGATGGTTCAGTTAATTTTCCCTATCTTTCAGATGGTATGTGGTTTATGACACAGCATAAGCGCTGGGGTTTATTAAAAGAGCATCCAGATTATTTGGCAGTAGCAAAAAAAGTTAATAATATTGCTCTATATAAAGATGCAGCAACAGCCACTAAAACACCACTTCCTAAGAGTGATATGCGTTCTAGCAAATTATTCGATGGTGTTGTATGGAATGGCTCAAATCCATCAGCTTATGCAGATAGCTTCAAGATTAAAGCATGAGAAAACAAAAACTAGTCATGATTGGCAATGGCATGGCTGGTGTTCGCACTATCGAAGAATTATTAAAGCTAGATTCTGAGCTTTATGACATCACTATCTTTGGTGCCGAGCCTCATCCTAACTACAATCGTATTCTGCTCTCTCCAGTATTGGCTGGCGAACAGACGCTTGAGCAAATTGTTCTAAATGATCTAGATTGGTATAAGAGTAATGGCGTTAACCTCCATCTTGGCAAGACGATTACGAAGATTGATCGCCAGGAGCGCACGGTTACCGCCAATGATGGCACAGTTGAAAGTTACGACCGTCTATTGCTTGCTACAGGATCGCTGCCCTTCATTCTTCCAGTTCCAGGTAATGATTTACCGGGCGTAATTGCATATCGCGATATTAAGGATACAAATGAGATGATAGATGTAGCTACTCGCTACAAAAATGCCGTTGTTATTGGCGGCGGCCTACTTGGCCTAGAAGCTGCAAATGGCCTTGCCCTCAGAGGGATGAATGTTACTGTGGTTCATCTGGCAGAGTGGTTAATGGAGCGGCAGTTAGATCAAACTGCAGCGGAATTATTACAGAAGTCCTTGGAGGGCAACGGCCTTAAGTTTTTACTGAAGACTTCTACTGAGGCATTAATTTCTAATGCGGAGGGTGATCGCGTTGAGCATATTCGCTTTAAGGGTGGGCTAGAAATCCCAGCAGACTTAGTGGTGATGGCGGCAGGAATTAAACCTAACACTTCATTAGCGGAGTCAGCGGGCCTGCATTGTCAGCGTGGAATTGTTGTGAACGACACCCTACAAACTTTTGATCCAAGAGTCTACGCTGTGGGAGAGTGTGCCAGTCATCGTGGTACAGCTTATGGTCTAGTAGCCCCCTTATTTGAGCAAGCTAAAGTTTGCGCAAATCACCTCGCTGAACATGGTATCGGTCGATATGAGGGCTCAGTAACTTCCACAAAACTAAAAGTAACTGGAGTTGATTTATTTTCAGCCGGCAACTTCATGGGGGGAGAAGGTACAGAAGAAATTACGCTGGCTGACCCCATCGGTGGCGTTTATAAGAAGTTAGTTCTCAAGGATGATCGACTTGTTGGCGCATGTATGTTTGGTGATACTGCTGATAGCACCTGGTATTTCAAGCTGATGCGCGATGAACAAAGTGTTGCTGAAATTCGTGATACGTTAATGTTTGGTGAATCTAATATTGGCGACGTTGGACATCAAGGTCACAATAAGGCGGGTGGTATGACTGATGCAGACGAGGTTTGCGGCTGTAACGGCGTGACAAAAGGTGCGATTGTAAAAGCGATTCGTGAGCAAGGCCTCTTTACATTAGATGAAGTAAAGAAATGCACTAAGGCTAGTAGTTCCTGTGGATCGTGTACAGGTCTTGTTGAACAAGTATTAATGAACGTTCTAGGTACAGACTACTCAGCGACCCCTCGAAAGAAATCGATTTGCGGATGTTCTGACTTGTCACATGAAGAGATTCGACAAGCTATCCGTACTGGCCATCTAATTTCACAAGAGCAAGTACGAAATGAGTTGAGTTGGAGGACGCCAAATGGCTGCGCAACTTGCCGCCCTGCCTTGAACTACTATCTCATTTCTACTTGGCCTCATGAAGCTATAGATGATCCCCAATCTCGATTTATTAATGAGCGTGCACATGCCAATATTCAGAAAGACGGTACTTACTCCGTAGTGCCTAGGATGTTTGGTGGCCTTACTACGCCTGCTGAATTACGGCGGATTGCTGATGTTGCTGAAAAATATAAAGTACCTACGGTAAAAGTTACTGGGGGTCAACGTATCGATTTACTCGGCATCAAAAAAGATGATCTTCCTGCAGTATGGAAAGAGCTAGATATGCCCTCAGGCCATGCATATGGTAAATCTATTCGCACAGTAAAAACTTGCGTTGGCGACGAGCATTGCCGTTTTGGAACTCAATCTTCAATGAAGATGGGCGTTGAGCTTGAGCGGATGCTTTTTGGTATGTACTCGCCTCACAAAGTGAAGTTAGCTGTTTCTGGGTGCCCACGTAACTGCGCCGAAGCCGGTATTAAAGATGTTGGAATCATCGGCGTTGAGTCGGGCTGGGAGATTTATATCGGAGGTAATGGCGGGATTAAAACAGAAGTCGCTGAGTTTCTCTGTAAAGTCAAAACTGACGAGGAAGTACGTGAGTACTCGGGCGCATTCTTACAATTATATCGCGAAGAAGCGTGGTATCTAGATCGTACAGTCCATTACTTAGCTCGTGTAGGTATGGAATATATCAAACAAAAAGTGGTTGATGATGCAGAAAGCCGTAAAACACTTTATGAAAGACTCCTCTTTGACCTAAAAGATGCCCCAGATCCTTGGAAGGATTTTGAGCGCGCCGGGGTAGATGTCCGTCAATTTAAAACGATTCCGATTGTTGAGGTAGGAAATGTCTGAGACCGCCCAACTTGATCAATGGCAAAAAATTACCACTCTTGAAGAGATACCCATTTTGGGTGCTCGGGTTATTCGGGCAAAAGTAGGGGAGGTTGCCATTTTCAGAAATTCTGAAAATGAAGTATTTGCTATTTTAGATCAATGTCCCCATAAAGGAGGACCGCTCTCGCAGGGAATCGTTCATGGAAAAACGGTAACCTGTCCGCTGCACTCGTGGAATATATACCTCGCCTCGGGTTGCGCTGTCGCACCAGATGAAGGCTGCACTAAATCTTTTGAGGTCAAGGTAGAGTCTGGAGTGGTTTGGTTAAATCGCGAGGAACTACAACGTACCCATGGGTGAAGTTAAAAGTACCTGTTGCTATTGTGGTGTTGGCTGTGGCGTAATTATTGAAACTGCAGCAGATAGCAATGGAAAATTGCAGGTCACTGGAGTCCGTGGAGACCCTGATCACCCAGCAAATTTTGGCAGACTTTGTAGTAAAGGTTCCACACTTCATCTCACTGCAAATCCTAGCCTTCAAGCACAAGCACGGCTAGGATCGCCAGCAATCCGCAGACTAAGGGAGCATGATCCAGTAGATATTTCTTGGTCTGAGGCAATTCAGATAGTTGCCAAGAAATTTGGCGACATCATTCAAAAATATGGACCAGACTCTGTTGGAATTTATGTTTCCGGCCAGCTACTAACTGAAGACTATTACATTTTCAATAAGATAATGAAGGGTTTGATTGGCTCAAATAATATTGACACCAATTCACGTCTTTGTATGTCCAGTGCAGTTGCTGGCTACAAACAGACCTTAGGTATGGATGCGCCACCGTGTTGTTATGAGGATATTGATTCTGCATCTACTATTTTTGTCACGGGGTCTAATCCAGTTTTTGCCCATCCAATTCTATACAGACGACTTGAGGATGCGCGTAAAAAAAATCCTGAACTCAAAGTGATTGTTGTTGATCCTCGAAAAACAGATACCGCAAAAGAAGCAGATCTTCATTTACAAATTCAACCCGGAACGGATGTTGCACTCTATCACGGCATGCTCTACATTATGCTTTGGGAAAAATGGATTGACGAGACCTATATCAATGCTTATACGCATGGCTTTGATGCCTTACGTGATCTTGTAAGAGATTTCACGCCTAAAGCAGTCAGCGAGATCTGCGGCATTAAAGAAAAAGATTTATTCGAGGCTGCACACTTATTTGCCACTTCTTCGGCTACTTTATCGATGTATTGCCAAGGACTCAATCAATCAGCATCCGGCACTGCCAAAAATGTCGCTTTGGTGAACTTACATCTGGCTACTGGTCAAATCGGCAAGGCTGGAGCAGGCCCATTTTCATTAACTGGTCAGCCTAATGCAATGGGCGGGAGAGAGGTTGGCGGTTTAGCTAATCTGTTATCTGCGCACCGCGATCTTGCCAATGCAGAGCACCGCGCAGAAATTGCCAAATTATGGGGGGTTCATTCAGTACCTGCAACACCGGGTCTTAGTGCTATTCCTATGTTTGAGGCATTGCGCACAGGGCATCTAAAGGCCATTTGGGTTGTTTGCACCAACCCAGCACAATCAATGCCTGACCTCAATGCAGTTCATGAGGGACTTAGTAATGCGGAATTTGTTGTTGTCCAAGAAGCCTATGCCCATACTGCCACGACTTTGTATGCAGATGTATTATTGCCTGCTACTACTTGGGCAGAAAAAGTGGGTACTGTGACTAATTCGGAACGTCGAATTTCCAAAGTTAATTCAGCGGTTGAGCCCTTTCAGTCTGCTAAACATGATTGGCAGATTGCCTTAGAAATTGGACTTGCTTTAGAGAGTCTTTTACCAAGTAACAGAAAAGAAGGTACTAACACACTCTTTCCTTATGCTGGCCCAGAAGACATTTGGAATGAACATCGTGAAAGTACTGCGGGACGTGATCTAGATATTACTGGCCTCAGTTATCAAATATTAGAGGAGCGCGGTCCGCAACAATGGCCAATGCCAAAGGGAGCATACTTTGGTAAAAAAAGACTTTATGAAAGTGGCATCTTCCCAACCGAAGATAAGAAAGCTCACTTTATAGCGGCGGCATATAAAAGAACTGCTGAATCGGTAGATGCGCGCTACCCTTTTGCTTTGAACACTGGACGCTTAAGAGACCAATGGCATGGCATGAGCAGAACGGGAACAGTCGGAACGCTTTATGGCCACTCACCAGAGCCTTGCGTAGAGTTATCACCAAAAGATGCTGGTAGGATGAGTTTGACTAATGGTGATCTAGTTCATGTCACCAGTCGTAGAGGTAGCGAGATCTTCCCGATTAAAGTTTCTGACGATATTGCCTCTTCGCAAGCCTTTATTGCAATGCACTGGGGTTCTGAATTTATTTCAGGTGCAGCAGGTAAAACGCCAGGTCGTGGAGTCAACGGTCTCACTTGCAGCATGATTGATCCCGTATCTGGTCAGCCAGAGTTAAAGCATGCGGCGGTCAAAATTTTACCTGCGCATCTACCTTGGAGGCTAGTTGCTTTTGGCTTATTTCCAAAAGATGAAGTATTTTCTGTTCAAAATAGCTTACGCAATATTTTGCCTCTCTTTGATTCTGCCCAATGCGTTTTATTTGGTAGGGAGCAGGATGGCGAATTAATTGGAGTTTCATTGAAGGCCGCACATCATAATGATCCACTTGAGGAACCCGGATCTCTAGCCGCAGAAGCTTTAAAGTATGTGCGGCAAAAATTCAAACTAGATGAGACCTCAGGAGAGCCTATCATGCGTTATAGCGATAAGCGCAAAGGCATTGTGAGAATAATTCGTGCACAAGATAAAGTCTTAGCTGCAATGCTGACTGGCTCAATTGAAAGTTTAGCGAGTACCGCGTGGCTTAGAGAATATGTAGAAAGTGGCCTAGATGCGAAAACTTTAGGACGTTCGCTATTAATGCCGCTTAGCAAGCCTCCCTTAGAAATCCAACCCAAAGGTAAGATAATTTGTAACTGTTTTAATGTATCGGCAGATGCGATTAAGCAATACTTAATCAAAATACCAGTTGGAGCATCTCCTAATGATGCTATGACCTCACTTCAAGCTGAAACACAATGCGGAACAAATTGTGGTTCCTGTATACCCGAAGTTAAGCAAATCATTACTGGCCTCTTCACTCTGGCGCAAGTAGCCGCATAATCATGCAATGAGCATTAGTTCTCTCCTAAAGATCATTGGTCGAGGCAGTAAGGGTGCTGGCGATCTTACACGTAATCAGGCTAAAGAAGTATTTGAGATGATTCTCTCAGGCAAAGTTAGCGATCTTGAACTCGGCGCTTTTTGTATTGCCATGCGCATTAAGGGAGAGTCTGTCAGTGAGCTCATGGGTTTCATGGATGCTCTAGAGCCCCACCTGAATTTGCTTAATCTAGGCGAGCGTCCAACCATTATTTTGCCAAGTTATAACGGCGCTAGAAAACAAGCAAATCTCACACCACTGCTTGCTGGCATGCTTTCGAGTTATGGATTTACTGTTCTTATTCAGGGCATAGAAAAAGATCAGACTAGGATAACCAGCTATGAAGTTTTTAAGTCACTTGGATGGCCAATTCTGAATAATATAAGTACATTAGACTCATTACTAAGCTCAAGAATCCCCATCTTTTGTCCTCTAAGGATTATTTCACCAGCCCTACAAAAATTACTAGATATTAGAGAGCAAATTGGCCTGCGTAATACTGGTCATGTTATGGCAAAGCTCATTAATCCAACCCATCAAAACTCCTGGCAGATTTCTAACTATACTCATCCTGAATATCCGGAAAAACTAAAAGCGTTTTTTCAGCTCCGCTCGGCGAATGCCATCTTAATGCGAGGGAGCGAGGGTGAGCCAACTGCTTCCCTCCAAAGACTGCCCGAAATGCTTTTTCTTTTTGCCAATCAAGAAGAAAACGCTAGCCAAGAAGAGCATTTCGAAGAACCCAAGCTATTTCCCGAAATTGATGCTAACTCTACAGCATTAATCACTGCAAAAATACTATCAGGCAAGATGATTTGTCCAAATTCGATATTGCAACAGGCTAATGAGATTTCCAGGATCACTGGTTTGAACTAAGTGATATTTTTATCTAATATCAATAGACTGATCGATCGCTTTTACAAAATCAGATTGGGTAATCATTCCAACTAACTGCTGATTAGCATTAATTACGGGAATATGATGGTGACCATCGCCACAAAATATTTCAGCTAAGTCAAGCATATTGCGATCCTGGCTAATAACTCTCACCGGCTTGCTCATTACTTGCCCAACGGCATTTGGTAAGCTATTTAAGCCTGGAACGGCTGTGCGCATAAAACCTTTGATACGTTGTCCAAAAGTTTGGTGAAAATCAACCGCTGAACTTTTAATAAAATCTTCTAGAGTAATAATTCCAAGAACCCTACGCGTGCTATCTGTCACTGGCAAAGCTTTAACGTGACGATGACGTAATAATTTCCAAGCCTGCTCCAAAGGAGAATCCATGCCAACATATAAAACTTCGGTAGTCATAATATTTTTACACAGCATACTTTTTAACTTCTTTTGATAAGCCCCATGTTCTACCTGAGAAATTAAATTAGCTAAGTCAGCTTTACTAATATCAAGGACCTGGTTATAGCTTGCTAAAACTGTATCGATTTCTTCATCTTCAATTTGATTTTCACGCTTCTCTACTGGGGAAAAGTTGCTCACTTTTTTTGGGCGATGTGGATATGGCTTGCCTGTTAGAGAGTTATATAAAATCGCGCACAAAACGAGTAAAACAGCATTGCCTAAGACGGGGAAGAGGACAAAATGAAAATCCGTCAATCCACTAAGAGGAATTAATAGTGCTAAAGCTGCGGCTGGTGCATGTAAACAACGTAAAGCAAACATTGCTAAGATGGCAACCCCAACCGATAGGGGAATTAAGAAAGCTACTTCATGTACAAGGTTCGTACATGTCACGCCCACCAAAGCAGAAACACAACTACCACCAATAACTGCCCAGGGTTGCGCCATTGGACTTGAAGGGAGGATAAAAAGTAAAAATGCACTAGCGCCCATGGAAGCAACAATCCATGGAGGCGCACTGCCATAACTAGTGAGGAAAAAACCAAGGCCAATTATTGCTAATAGGGCCAACGCCACACCTAAAACTGACCTAAAACGCTCCAACCACGAAACTGAGGTGGCTTCGGGCAAAGCAAAGGTAATGAACTGTTTGAACAATTGTTTCAAAAGTAGCCCTAATAAGCCTTCTGTAAATGCACCAAAATAGGTATTACTTTGTCTATTGTATGCAGATCATTGTATATGCTGGCTATTCTTAAAGATTAATTAAAAAGCCCCATGGAAACAAAACTACCTATACCCCCATTTACTAGAGAATCTGCGATTCAAAAGATTCGAATGGCTGAGGATGCATGGAATACCAGAGATCCTGAAAAGGTTTCTTTAGTTTACACAGAAGACACTATTTGGCGGAATCGGGCTGAATTTCCTAGGGGCCGCGCACAGGTAAAGGAGTTTCTTTATCGCAAATGGGCCAAAGAACTGAATTACAGATTAATTAAAGAGCTTTGGGCTTTTACTGAAAATCGAATTGCAGTTCGTTTTGCTTATGAATGCCATGATGATTCTGGTAACTGGTCACGAAGCTTTGGAAATGAGAATTGGGAATTTAACGAATATGGGTTCATGATGAGGCGTTTTGCTAGCATCAATGATTTACCCATTAAAGAATCTGATAGAACTTTCTTCTGGGCCCTTGGCAAAAGACCAGATGACCATCCAGGGTTAAGTCATTTCGGGTTTTAATCCTGCTCATATACTCAGCAAAGCTAAATAGTTATCTAGCTATAGCGTTAGTAGAAGAGAAATTAGGCCATCGACATCAGGTAGATTTATTGAATTAGATATACACTTATCCAATGGCCTCTAATCTACAAACCTTCACTCTTTTTTATGATGGGGCATGCCCTTTATGCCAAGCAGAGATTTTATTTTTATCCAAGCGTAATGAAGCTGGACTTTTAAATTTTGTTGATATTAACTCTGCTCTTTATGATTCTCAAAAAATTGGCATTACATGCGAACAGGCTTTGGCTGCTATGTATGGTCAATTTGAGGATGGAACGCTCATTAATGGAATTGCTGTTTTTACAGAAGCCTATCGTCGGGCGCGGCTACCATTCTTAGCATGGCTTTTCTCAAGAAAATTACTACAGCCTGCACTTACAGTTGCTTATCATTTTTTTGCCAAAAATAGATTGTCAATATCTAGACTATTGGGGCCTGGTGCACTTTGGTTAGTCAATTTTAAAAATTAACTGGCTTAATTAAGTCCTAAGCAGATAAGTCTATTTTTGATTAAAATCCTTCCCTATGAGAATAGAAGACACTGATCCAGCTAGACATGCCGGTATTGAATACCCAATGGAGGTTGGTTCCCCGGCCTTTGCTCCAATCAAAATCGTCGAAGAAAAAGATAAAGCTGTTAATGTCGCTCGTCAAAATGCCAAGCAAGAGTATGAGCGAATTATGGAACAGGCCGAGATTTTAATGAAGCAGGCGAGGGCTTTGCAAGCAAGACTTGATGCGACAGAATTAGTGCATCGTGCAAAATTTAGTTTTAATCCAATTCATGGAAAAATTTACCACCTTTATTTTGATAAACGCAATGCAGAAAATATTCTGATTCAAAGTGGTCCATCTGAGTGGAGTTGCGGCATTCCCGAAAACTGGACATATTCTATGGCGGTAAAAAAATTGGGCGATAGCACATGGGCTCTCGTTGAGGATGATCAATTGAATAAACTGAATCCTTAAATAATTGCAATAGAAATTTGCTATGAAAGAATTATTAAAGATATCTCTAGGGCTCTGGATTAGCTTGGCATTAAGCGGATGTCTTGCCAGCACTTCTTCGCCAGTTGGGCCTAATTGTAATTATGGTAGTTACCGCAACTTGTGGGATATGCCCCTAGCGTGTCAAGGCGGCTAATATTTAATTTACAAAATAGCTAATGACGATTCGATATTTTTTTATTGCTCATCTTAAGTCAGATCCCCCATTCATTAAAAAACTACCCGTATCCCGGCCGCTAAGGCTTTAGCTGCGGTATATTCAGTTTCAGATCCATAGATTGTGTATAAATTAGTACGCTTACTCAGGTAATAATTTAATCCTAGTTGCCACGCTGTAAAATTAGAAGAGTTATAGTTTTTGTCATAACTAGTATTTTTACCATATCCAATATTTGCCCATCCCTCTATAGCAGTAGTTACGAAGCCGCGTATACCAATTTGTTGGGCGGAACGACTTGAGTAATTTTGAGTATCCAGAATATTTGTGGCTTTTCGGTTGACATATTGCAAGTACAACTTCAATTTATCGAAACTATAAGTTATTCCACCATAATATTGATTGTCTTGCGTATTCACGCCGCCGCTTGTAACTGCCCAACCTTTAGCTTGTGGAGTATAGGCAGTAGAGGCGCATTCACCAGGCACATCACAGCCATAACCTAGATTGGCGGATTTAAGTGCTTGATAGGCGATACCAATATATAACTTTTGCCAAGTGTAGTCTGCTGATAAACCCCAGCCACTGTAATTATTGCTTATCGGCACCGGCTGATTCTTTGAATTGCCTTTAATAGTGTCATTTCTCAAAGTATAAAAACCAGCGACTTTAAAGTCAGCAAGCGTAGTTGATTGAACGGATAAGGCGGACTGGGTACGAATTGTTAACGCGTCGGAAACGTTTACACCCCCTTCATTGCCAGAATAATAAGTATTTTTTGAAGGTAATCCCGAAGAATAGACAGAAGAGACTGGGAAAACGGCTGACCCAGGCATATTATTAGCCATACCAACATCGGTTGCCAACAGTTGATTAAAGATTGGCGTATTTTGAGTACCAAAGGCAAACTGACCGACATCAGTTCTACCCAGACCTGCAAATGCTTGCATAGTACGCCAGTCTGATAGCGAAGCATTGGCTGCCGAGATAACAGATTCAGCAACAAAAAATGCGCTTAGACCTCCCCCCAAGTCTTCTGTTCCCCTAAATCCTAGGCGACTCAGTTGCTCAGGGGAGTTAATAATCGCACTTGCATTTGCCTGGGAGTTGATATTGCTTTTTGATTTCTCGTTTAAGTACGCAATGTCTACGACGCCATAAATAGTTAAACCTGACTGAGCTGATAGGGTACCTGAAAAAGTACTTATCGCAGCGAATGCAAAGAGGGATTTTTTTATATCAGCCATTACTATTTTTTAAATCCCAACTGAAGTCATCGTTTAGTGCGAAAAATAGCCAAATGGGCTGATTCCAAATAAGATTTGGTGTATATAGATGGCAAAGATAAACCAAGTAGTTATACCGATAGCATAAGTAGCGATCGTCATCATTAAAGATCTATCGGCTGGGACAGATAAAGAATTACTCCTTCTGCGCCTGCAGGATTTAAAATCGAGGATCGCCCAAACCAGGAAACTACCAAATAGAATCATTCCCGCAAGGGAGCCATTAGAGATTAAGTGGGCCAAAGCCCAGGTCTTGACACCTAAAACCATGGGGTCTTTCACTTTTGCTTTAATCCCATTTTTAGGTACCTGTGCAGCTGCTAGCAGGATAAAGGCGATTAGAGTCAGCGCCGCCGTAATATGCCACGTCCAAAGTGGTGGCGACCAAATCGTGTAACTCGGACTAGATTGGCCATAGCCATAAATAATCAATATGAAGCCAATCAGGGCAAGCAGCGAACAAAAACCTTTCCATTTTTGTTCACCCAATTTTTCAGTTTGAATGGTACGCCAGGGATCTGCAAAAATCCTGATCGAATGAATACCTAAGAATAGTATTAATCCTAGAATAAGAATAGTCATAAAAGTCTCACTTCAAGCGCTGAACCAACATTACATGAAAAATTAAAATATTATTTTCTAAAATGTAAGAATCCCCCGAAATTATGTCAGACTTACAGCAACATTACACTAGAATTTGATTTATTCTGTAACCAAAGGAGCAATAAATAATGAAAGCAATTTGGAATAATGTAGTTTTGGCAGACTCAAGCCAGACTATTGAAGTTGAAGGGAATCATTACTTTCCGCCATCAGCCCTAAATACAGCGTATTTTAAAAAGTCTGAAAAAAATACAATCTGCTCTTGGAAAGGCACGGCCAATTATTATGATGTAGAGGTTAATGGCAAGATTAATAAAGACGCAGCTTGGTATTATCCAGAACCAAAATCTGCCGCTAGCAATATTGCGGGTTATATTGCTTTTTGGAAGGGCGTTGAAGTACTTGATACCTAAGTTGATTTGAAAACGAACATATTAATGAAATTATTTGTCTTCTTAGTTACAGCAGTCTTTATCTCTTCTAGTTACTCCCAAGATAATGCTAATCTTTATGACGTACAAGTTACCGTATCCCCCATAGGTGAGCGCTTACAAATCAATGCGAGTTATGCCGTACCAATCAATATTTGTAGTGCTTATTCGTTTATTACTGACTATGAGGCATCAAAAAATATTCCCGGAATCATTGATGCAAAAATCGTCTCACGGTTTGGTAATAAAGTTCGGGTACGTAGGGTAATTGAAGAGGAAATTCTATTTTTCCCCGTTCAACTGAAGTCCGTTGTTGAATACACTGAGGTTCCATATCAGCTTCTAAGCTTTGAACAAATGAGTGGCGATGCTAAATTTTATAAAGGCACTTGGAAGTTATTAACTGATAAAGATAAGACAGTCTTTAAATACGATAGCGTGGTTGAGCTTGATTCAGTTATTCCATCATTTGTAATTTCTTATTTTATTAAAAATAATATTCGCAACCGTTTTGAAGTGATGGCTAAAAAAGCTGCACAACATAAGGCTGTTGAAGTCGGTACTTGTAAATAGCTCTATTTCAACATCATGTTTAATGGTCAATGTATTCTTTGAAGTTATAACACTTGGGTAAGCGCTTGGTAGCGATTATTTAATTACGTGTTAGCGACGTAATAATATCTTTATTCTCTTGGGTTTGACCGTACTCAACCAGTAATTCTTGGCGTTTACCCATTTCAAAATCACTGAATTCAAAGCCAGGCGCTACTATACAGCTAACAAGACAAAAGGAGGCTGCATCTAGGGGTTTGGCAGCAAACCAGGTATTTGCTGGAATAGTAGCTTGGAATTTCTTGCCAATTAGTCCTAATTGAATTCTCTGTAACCCATTTTCGGCATCAAAAAAATAAATCAGGACATCACAGCCATAATGAAAGTACCAGGTTTCATCAGATTTAATACGATGCCAGGATGAAAAGTCATGCCCCGAAAGTAGGTAATAAATACTGGTATAGGCCGACTTCTCATTGGGGGTATTAATGGCCTGCACCATTGTTGGTGAGCGATACATTTCACGATAAAAGCCGCCTTCAGGATGGGCTTGCAATTGAAGTGAATGAATAAAAGCCTTAATCTCCTGCATGTTTTCCTTGTCATTCAAAAGGATGAAGTAGTCTATATTCTAAATCACCTAAATTGGTACTTGATGAGGATACGAATAGCCGAAAAATACAGTGCTTGAAATTACTTTATGGTATCTAATACAATTTATATATTCAAATAATAATGACATCATGCGGGAGCAGGGAAATGCAAAAAATAACTAAAAAAATAGCCTTACTTATCTTTATCAGCTTATTTTTTTCTGCTAATAATCTTATTGCCCAGCCAGTTCATTTGAGTCAGGATCAGGTAGTGAAGTTTGCCCAACAGAGTTTTCCTGAGTATTTGCAGTTGTTAAGCATTCCAAGCGACTCTGTTGTACCGGCCGATATTCAAAAAACTGCTGAGTTCATTGCTACGGCATTTCAAAAACGCGATTTTTCGACAAAATTACTTGAAAACCAGGGCAAGCCCATGGTATTTGCTGAATTTAAAAAAAGAGTGCCTGGCGCAAAAACGATCTTGTTTTATATGCATATGGATAGCCAACCCGTAGTCCCTGCCGAGTGGTCACAAGCTGACCCATGGAAGCCAGTTATTAAAACTAAAAATGCTGCGGGGAAATGGGTTGAAGTGTCGCAGGATAGAATTTATGCGCAAAATTTAGATCCCGATTTACGATTTTTTGGCCGCTCTACATCTGATGATAAAGGTCCAATCATGATGTTCCTGGCAGCCTTTGATGCACTCAATGCCCAGGGAGCTCTACCAGCAATCAATGTAAAAGTGATTATTGATAGCGAAGAAGAGAAGGGCTCCCCATCTATTAAAGCGGTAGTTAGCGCGCACCAGCAGTTGCTGAAAAGTGATGGCATCGTGATCTTTGATGGTCCCCGCCATGCTAGCGAACGGCCTACCTTAATATTTGGCAATCGTGGTAATACCAGAACTACTTTGATTGTCTATGGGCCAAAAGCGCCATTACATAGTGGACATTATGGGAACTATGTGCCCAATCCAGCGATGCGTTTGGCGCAATTACTGGCTTCTATGAAAGACGATAATGGCAAAGTATTGGTTGCGGGGTATTACGACAAAATTTCGCTTACACCGGAAGAAAGGGCGGTTTTATTAGAGACCGGTGATGATGAAAGTGCGATTCGTAAGCGAGTCGGAATTGCCAAGGCAGAAACTGTTGGGGCTACCTATCAAGAAGCATTGCAATATCCCTCTCTCAATATTCGCGGTATGGCAGCCGCCTCAATTGGCGCTAAGGCCTCGAATGTTATTCCCTACACCGCTACTGCTGAGTTGGATTTACGCACCACCCCAGAGACCCCGCCTATTTACTTATTTGAACGTATAACTGAGCATATTAAAAAGCAGGGCTATCACTTATTGGCAGCAGAGCCCACTGATGAAGAACGTGCTACTTACGATAAGTTGGCTACTTATAAGATGGGAACGGGAGGAAAGGCAGTGCGTACGCCGATGAATGACCCACTTGGTGTTTGGGCTTATACCGCTATGAAAAATGCACCACAAAACAATGGCAAGAATCCAGTGCGGATTCGGATGATGGGGGGCAGTGTTCCTACTGACAGCTTAGTAGAAGGTCTTAACGCCCCATTTGTCATCATGCCCTTGGTAAACGGAGACAATAATCAACATAGTTTTGACGAAAATTTACGCATCGGTCATTACCTTGAAGGGATTCAGTCGATTGTGGAACTAGTTAAAACACCCTAATAAGATATCGGGGTCAACTAGTTTGCTAACTCGGTAACGTAATTAAGCCAGCTTAAGCCCCTCTTTACTTAAGGGGAAGTTACGTACAGGCCTACCGATGGCTGCTGAAATTGCGTTGGCTACGGCAGGGCCTACAACACAAATAGTAGGCTCACCAACACCGCCCCAAAAGTCAAAACTAGGCACTAAGACCGATTCGATGCGCGGAGTTGAGGCAAGGCTCAGCAATGGATATGTGTCCAAGTTTTTTTGCACTATCCGCCCATTTTCTACAGTGATTTCTGGATTGAAGATGGCTCCTAATGCCATCGCTACCGAGCCTTCAATTTGTTCTCGAGCTAAATAGGGGTTAACCACATGACCAGA
>CAILUH010000243.1 GCA_903837335.1 uncultured beta proteobacterium
GCAGTTGCCGAGAAAATTCTCGCCTTGTATGGGAAAAGTTATCAACCCGAAACAGAAATCACCATTACTGCGGGAGGAACGCAAGGTATTTTGACCGCGGTGCTCTGCTGTGTTCATCCTGGCGATGAGGTCATTTTGCTCGAGCCAGCCTACGATAGCTATCAACCAGCCATTGAACTGGCGGGCGGTAAGCCGATTGGCCTTGCCCTCCAAACGATCCGTGACCAGAACGGTCAAGTGACTTCTTATGAAATTCCCTGGGAACAACTAAGTCAGGCTATCAATAAAAAAACCCGCCTCATCATGATTAACTCGCCCCATAATCCTACGGGCATGGTGTGGAGTAGTGCCGACTTAGATCGCTTGGCAACACTACTTGCAAACACCGATGTCTTAGTTTGCAGCGACGAAGTATATGAACATATGGTTTACGATGGTCAAGCTCACCAAAGCGTTGCCAGTCATCCGCAATTAGCTAAACGTAGCTTTCTGATATCGAGCTTTGGCAAAACATATCATGTTACAGGCTGGAAAATTGGCTATGTCGCCGCGCCAGCCGAGCTTACGCATGAATTTCGTAAGGTTCATCAATTTAATGTCTTCACGGTTAACACGCCAGTGCAATATGGTATTGCCGAGTATCTAAAGACGCCTGCACACTATCAAAATTTACCCCGTTTTTACCAAGCTAAACGGGATTATTTTCGCGCGGGTTTAGCTAATACTCGCTTTCAGCTCTTACCTTGTCCTGGCACCTATTTCCAATGTGTCGATTATTCCGCCTTATCCGTGCCCGAAGCAAAATTGAATGAGAGTGATTTTTGCCGTTGGCTAACGACTGAAATTGGGGTTGCAGCCATTCCGGTTTCAGCGTTCTATGCAAAGCCACTGGATTCAGGCGTCGTGCGTTTCTGCTTTGCTAAGCAAACCGAAACTTTAAAAAGCGCATTATTACGACTACAGCAACTGTAAAATCACGCAATCACTTTAAGGAATCACGATGGTAAAGAAACAGACACCCATGGAAGTCTATAGTTGGCCAACCCCCAATGGGCACAAGATCCATGTGATGATGGAGGAATGTGGCTATCAATTAGGTCGTGATTGGGATGCTTATGCTGTTGATATTGGCAAAGGCGATCAATTTAATCCTGATTTTTTAACGATTAGTCCTAATAATAAAATTCCCGCTTTAGTTGATCCGCACGGACCCGATGGCAAGCCAATTCACCTCTTTGAATCGGGCGCCATTTTGCTCTATCTTGCCGGCAAAACAGGCCGCTTTCTACCAAAATCAACCCGCGATAAATATGTAGTGATGGAATGGTTGATGTTTCAAATGGGGGGTGTGGGGCCAATGTTAGGACAAAACCACCACTTTCGTCTCTACGCACCCGAAAAAATTGACTACGCAGTGAACCGCTATACCAATGAAGCCAAACGCATTTATGGCGTAATGGATCGACAACTTGCCAAGCATCCATTTATTGCTGGCAAGGAATATACGATTGCCGACATTGCAACTTATCCTTGGACGCGTAATTGGAAAAACCAAGGCATTGAATTGGATGACTTCCCGCATTTTAAAAAATGGTATGAAAAAATTGGCGCTCGCCCTGCAGTTCAACGTGGCGTACAAGTGCTTGCAGAATTTCGTAAGCCACTAACCAACGCTCCCGCAAAAGATCAGCTCTTTGGCATCACCCCAAAGCAGAAA
>CAILUH010000244.1 GCA_903837335.1 uncultured beta proteobacterium
CGCTGGCGTGAGCCGTTTGATCGCCTAAGTGCTTTATGGCGCGAGCAACAGCCGCAGGTTCCGAGTGCAGTAGCTTTCTTAGAAATGATGGAGCCAAATCTGGCAGAGGCAGTTGCTCAATTGGTGGGCCAAGGCGCAACTTCGATTCAAGTGATTCCAGTATTTTTTGGGCAGGGTGGTCATTTGCGCAACGATTTCCCCAAATTACTTGAGGCCTGCCAACTGCAATTTCCGCAAGTATCTTTAAGCGCTTCGGCGGCTGTCGGCGAAGACACGCAGGTCTTGCAAGCCATTATCGATTTCAGTAGCCGTGCAATTTAAGACGGCGTCTACGGCTTGAATCTGCACTGGAGATTCTTGTCTACTTCTTAAAGCTTCACCAATCATGATTAAGAGCGGGGAATTGCTGTTAAACCACGACTCAGTTCGATTATCTGCAAGCTCAGCTAAGGTAGTAGTCAAGACTCGTTCACGTGAAGTGCTTACAGATTCTAATAAATGCACAGGTGTATTCATAGGGCGCCCTTGAGCAATTAATTCTTGTGCAATGCTCACGGCATCTTTGCGGCCCATGTAATACACCAAGGTATCTGCCGAAGCATGTGCGTTGGGAAGGCTTGCTGTGGGTGCAATCTGCCCAGCAGAGTCTGTGACTAAATTACTTGCTTGTGCCTGGGTAATGAAGGCTACACTCCGAGCTACACCACGCAAAGTTAACGATTGCTTAATGGCCGCTGCACCGGCGAGCGCAGCCGTAATACCTGGCACGACCTCAGTTGGCACACCAGCCGCTTCTAGGGCCCGCAATTCTTCATCAGCACGGCCAAATAGCATGGGATCGCCACCCTTTAAGCGCACCACAATTTCATAACGCTGGGCAGCATCAACTAAACGCTTATTAATAAAACGTTGCGATGATGATAATTGCCCGCAGCGTTTACCGACTGGTACGAGAATCGCTTGAGGACATAAAGCAAGCATTTCAGGCTCAACCAAAGCATCATGAAACACAATTTGCGCGCGCGCTAACAAATTAGCGCCACGCACGGTAATTAAATCGGCAGCGCCGGGTCCGGCACCAACTAAATATACCTTGCTCACTAAGCGGCCTGCAATTCATCTTCAAGACAGTCATGCTTAGCTGCTTGAATAAGTTGACTACGAGAATCGCGCCAGGCGTGTTGAAGGTTAACGCTGTATAGCGAGAATTGTTTCAAGGCCAGGGTTTGATCTTGATCTGCGCGCAAAGAAAATTGATCGAAACCAACCCGACTCATTTGCCGTAGTTGATCGATCAGCACATCTCCAATAGCTAAAATATTGCCTTGCCAATACAAGCGCTCACGTAACAATGCGGCAGTACTATAGCCGCGACCATCCGTAAAAATAGGGAAATGAACAGCCACTAAAGGCCATACTGATGATTTTTCAATCACTGTAGCATGGGCTAAGACATCATCAGTGCCAGCAAACCAGACCGCAATCTCACTATGGGCGGTACGCTTGGCAATCTCTGCGTTGTCTTGATGTTCTAGCCACCAAGAGAAGGGTACGATCACCTTGCCTACTGCTGGGGGAAGGTCTGAACTAGGGTCTTGGGCTGATTTTCCTTCGGCTAATGGTAGGCCCCAAACGGTCCATTCATTCGGAATAAAAGTAGCGCGATGACCCAAGCGATATTCAATTAACTCAGTTATTTTCATACAAGCTCCGCTGATAATTTATGATTCAGATAGGCAGCAGTTTTAAATGGCGCTAAACCTAAGCGGCGATAGGTATCGATAAAACGTTCATCAATGTGACGTTCATTCACATACACTTTGAGAATGTCATCCATGACCGCTGGAATATCGAGCGCACCAAATGATGGCCCGATCACTTTGCCAATAGCAGCGTCTATACCTTGTTCGCCGCCAAGCGTAATTTGATACCACTCTTCACCATCTTTATCGACGCCCAGAATACCAATATTGCCAACATGATGATGACCGCAAGAATTAATGCATCCCGAAATGTTGACGGATATATTGCCTAAATCAAATAAATAATCTAAATTATCAAATCGTTCTTGAATCGCTTTGGCAATAGGCAACGATTTAGCATTTGCTAATGAGCAAAAATCACCACCAGGGCAAGCAATGATGTCAGTGAGTAAGCCAATATTCGGTAAAACTAGATTTGATTTTTTGGCTTCGCACCACAGCGCAAATAATTGACTTTGCTCAACATCAGCAAGCACTAAATTTTGTTCATGTGTTACCCGTAATTCTCCAAAGCTATAGACCTGTGCCAAGTTAGCAATCGCGCGCATTTGCTTGGCAGTCGCATCACCAGGAGCTTGGGTGGCATGGGGTTTAAGGGAAAGTACGACGCTAGCATAGCCTGCTATTTGGTGGGCGCGTACGTTACGCTTGAGCCAACGTTGGAAAGCTGGGCGTGAGCTTGTATCGGCTTGAGCCGCAACCGTAGCTGAATCGAGTGATGGGAGTATTTGATACGCTGGTTTAGTAAAGTGTTGTGCAACGCGTTGCCATTCGGCAGGGGTAAAGTTGTGATCACTCTCTTGAATTTGGCGCCATTCAATATTCACCTGGCGCGCAAACTCTTCTGGACTTAAGGCCTTCACTAAAATTTTGATGCGGGCTTTATAGAGATTATCGCGACGACCAAAGCGGTTATACACCCGCAATAATGCAGTTAAATAGCTCGGCAATTTTTGCCAGGGTAAATTGGTGTGAACTAAATTACCTAGAATGGGCGTTCTACCCATTCCGCCACCGGCATAAATATCTGCCAGAATTTCGCCATTTTGATCTTTGTGTAATTGAATGCCAACATCGTGACACAAGAGAACGGTGCGATCTTCTGTTGAACCATTGATGGCAAATTTAAATTTACGCGGTAAGAAGGCAAACTCGGGATGCAAAGTAGACCATTGACGTAGCAACTCACAAATTGGCCGTGGGTCGACGACTTCATCAGCGGCAACTCCAGCAAAGGGGTCGCTAGTTATATTACGGATGCAATTTCCTGAGGTTTGAATCGCATGCATTTCTACCTTAGCTAGCTCAGCCAAAATATCCGGGGTCTGCTCAAGTTCAACCCAATTGAATTGGATATTTTGTCGGGTCGTGAAATGGCCATATCCTTGGTCGTAACGATCGGCAATATCCGCTAAAGTAAGTAATTGCTTACTACTTAGTAGGCCATAGGGGATGGCAACGCGCAGCATATAAGCATGCCGCTGCAGATAGAGCCCATTTTGTAAGCGTAAGGGCCGAAACTCGCTTTCTGGCAGACTGCCGTTAATGCGGCGTTCTACTTGGTCGCGGAATTGA